>PUNU01000064.1 GCA_003551865.1 Syntrophomonadaceae bacterium | reverse complement strand
GCACCGCAAAAGCCCGGGTTGACCGGGAACACAAGCAGTATTATCCCCGGCCGGGCTGGGTGGAACATGACGCTGAAGAAATATGGCAGAACGTGACAGGAGCTATGCAGGGAGTCCTGCAGGAAGCGGGAGCCACCGCCGCCGATGTAGCCGCCATTGGAATTACCAACCAGCGGGAAACACTGGTGTTTTGGGATCGGGAAAGTGGGAAGCCGCTAACTAAAGCCATCGTCTGGCAGTGCCGCCGCACCGCCGAGATGTGCCGCCGCCTGAAAGAAGCCGGCCATGAAGAAGATATCCGCGAGAAAACGGGTCTTCTGCTTGACCCCTATTTCTCGGGAACTAAATTGAGCTGGGCCCTGGATAATATTCCCGAGGTGGGAAAGGCGGCTGAAGAAGGGACCCTGGCCTGCGGGACCGTCGACAGTTTCTTGCTGTTCCGCCTCACCGGCGGAAGGGTTTTTGCCACCGATTATTCGAATGCTTCCCGCACCCTGCTTTTTAATATTCACCGCTACTGTTGGGATTCCGGACTTTTGCAGCTGTTTAAAGTGCCCGGGGAAATCCTGCCGGAAGTGATGCCCAGCAGCTGCATTTTTGGCGAAACCGAACCGGACCAATTTTTTGGCGCCGGGGTGCCGATTGGAGGCATGGCCGGAGACCAGCAGGCCGCTCTTTTCGGTCAGGCATGCTTCCATCCCGGGATGACCAAAAATACCTACGGGACCGGTTCATTTTTACTGATGAACACCGGTGAAAAGGCGGTGGCCTCGAAAGAGGGGTTGTTGACCACGATAGCCTGGGGCATTAACAATCGGGTCGAGTATGCCCTGGAAGGCAGTATTTTTATTACCGGGGCCGCCGTGCAATGGTTAAGGGACGGACTCGGAATAATTGAAAAATCCTCCGACCTGGAGAACCTGGCATTGCAGGCAGAGAATAACGGGGGAGTATACCTGGTCCCGGCATTTGCCGGCCTGGGCGCTCCCCACTGGGATCCGTATGCCCGCGGTTTGTTGATCGGGATTACCGGCGGCACGACCTCGGCCCACCTGGCCCGCGCTGTTGTCGAATCGATGGCCTACCAGACCAGGGACGTGCTTGATGTAATGCACCGGGAATCGAACCTGCCTACCAAAGAGCTGAGGGTGGACGGAGGAGCCAGTGTCATGGACCTGCTATTACATTTCCAGGCCGATATTACGGGGAAGGTGGTTCGCCGGTCGGCTACTTTTGATACCACGGCACTGGGCGCCGCCTACCTGGCCGGCCTGGCTTCCGGGTTTTGGAAAGATCAAGCAGAGCTTGAAGGTGGCTGGAAGCAGAGCGCCTTTTTTGAACCGGAGATGGAAGAAAATCAGCGGCAAATGCTGTACCGCGGCTGGAACCGGGCGGTTAAACGCTCACTTGCCTGGGTCGAACCTGACTGATAGAGAGGGAAAAATGAGCATGAATATTAAATTTAAAAGGTTTTGTTGCCTGGTTTTATTCATTGCAGGCCTGGTGTTATTCACAGGCTGTGCCACAGGACCGCCGGAAACTTTACCTGATAGCGGCAGTGGCGAAGATAACGATCTTCTCTACGAGCAGGTGGTTTTAAAAGGCCGCCCTTTCAAGCTGGAACTGGCCCTTACCCCCGGGCAAAGAGAGAAAGGCCTGATGGGGCGGGAAACAATAGTCGTCGATGAAGGGATGCTTTTCGTTTACCCGGACGAAGAACCTTATCCGACGGTACTTAAGTTTTGGATGAAAGATTGCCTGATTCCGCTCGATGTTATTTTTATCGACCATGAAGGAATAATTACAGCTGTCCACGAGATGGAACCGCCTCAGTCCGGCACTGCTGACGAGGATCTGGTGGTTTATTCAAGCGAAAAGCCGGCCCAGTTTGCCATCGAAATCAAAGGCGGTCTCGCCGCCGAAATGGGCCTTCTGGTTGGAGACACAGTAAAGCTGGATAGAGACAACCTGGTGAAAAAGGCGCGGTAGGCACCACCTGCGACTGGTTATACCGCGAGCTTGAGGAAATAATGAATAGCCTGAGCTGAATTGATCAATAATTAAATAATCGGCCGCCCATGCGAATGCCCGCCCGGTTGGGTGGGTTGCTTTTGTGGATGCCGCTGTAATATCTGAACATTTCATTGTTTTTGCAGGAATATCGGCTTGAGCATAGAACGAAAAAAATTAAACGGGTGGTTTAATTCCCCGCCCCAATAGAAAATAAGCTGTTGCTATTAGCAGGTGGGAAATGAGCATGAAATTAGAGCAAAAAGAAAGGATCGCCTATGTGGCAATGATAGTTTTGGCTTTGTGTGCAAGCTTTTTTATAAGCCCTGTTTGGGGCGGGACGGTATTATTTTGGCTTGGCTTGATTGTCGCTGTCTTTTTTGTATTCGCCACTATAGGTTCACTGCGCAGTTGACCCACAACACAGGGGGACGGTTCTTCTGTGTTGTTACCGTCCCCCTGTGTTGTTAAGACCGAACCAAAAACAACACAGAAGAACCGTCCCCCTGTGTTGTTTGAGGTGTAAAAATGGCTGGGGCGGCAGGATTCGAACCTGCGCATGCGGGGTCCAAAACCCCGTGCCTTACCGCTTGGCTACACCCCAACAACTTGTGATTATATATTTAATTTCTTGATTTGTCATTAAAATGGGGTGAGTGATGGGATTTGAACCCACGACCTCCAGGGCCACAACCTGGCGCTCTAACCGACTGAGCTACACCCACCATTTTTATTACGCTGATAATTTTAGCATGACGGCCCAAAAAAGTCAACGCGCTGCGCGGCAGGAATCCCTATGATTATAACGAATTAACTTCACTTGTGATTATATACTACTGAGAGGAATGATGTATATGCGTTTTATCAGCGGCAGGTTTATTATCGGGTTGGCTGTATTAATTATTGGTATTCTGCTGCTTTTAAGCAATCTTGACCTGGGTATAGAGTTTGAGTTGAGGCAGGCTTTAAGGCTTTGGCCGGTAATTCCTTTGATTTTGGGGGTTAATTGGCTATTTTTATCGTTCGGTTCGGTTCGCTCAGAAGGTGAAGAAAAACGTATATTTTTCTCCTGGGGCCAGTTTATTACCGCCCTGGTTGCCATTGCCATTGGAGTGATTTACCTGGGACGCAACCTGGGGCTGTTCGAAATTGACACCGGGATTCTTTGGAACATTTTATGGCCGGTGATCCTGATACTTATCGGGGTCAATCTCCTGCGCGGAAAGTCGCACAGCGAAGGAAGCGGCGGACGCTTCACTTTCATGGGCGGTGCCAATGTGGGCGGAGCCCAGCCCTGGAAGCTGAAGAGCGGAAGCTATTTTGCTTTTATGGGCGGTATTGATATGGATTTAACTGCAGCCGAGGTCCCCGAGGGTGAAACCGTGCTTGATCTTACGGCGGTTATGGGCGGTATAGACGTAAAAGTGCCTCGGGATATGGCGGTCATTTATGAGGGATCCGCGGTGCTCGGTGGAGTGACTTTTAAAGACCAGGAAGACGGCGGTATTATTGCCGGCCGGAAAGTTGAAGATAATGTAAATGAATCGAGTGGGCGTGTGGTCCGCATCCAGGCCAGGGCGATCATGGGCGGAGTCGAAATTAAAGAAGCACCGGCCGGGAAGTCCTAAATCCCGGCCACCCGATTCTTCAAAGCAGGGAAGACTTTTTCTTTGTCCAGGTCCGGGCGCATGGTGTGGATCTTTTCAAGGCAGATACTTGCTCCATAGTCCATGCCCCGGCAGCAGGCGAGCGGCAGTATGCCCCCGGGGCCTGTTATGGCAAGGCCCCGGTTAACGGCTTCGGGCAGTTTTTCATAAATTTCGCTATTTATACCGGCTTTACGCAAAGAGCAGGTCCTTTTTATCCTGTAAAGAATTTGCCCTATCCGGCTGTATTGATTATAAATTAAAGTTCACTGATAAAAGAGCCCGCCTCCTGAGGCGGGCTCCGGTGCAGTTTGATTTTTTGATTCTCGCACAAATCTTATTGCTGCCCGGTTACTCGGTAATCTCGATTGACTCGGTGGGGCACTCTTCGGCCGCTTCGCGGACGCTGTCCTCATGCTCTGCCGGGATGGGATTAACTTTCACTTCAGCTTTTTCATCTCCAAGTTCAAAAACTTCCGGGCAGATATCCTCACAAATACCGCAAGCGCTGCAATCGTCGTTTACAAAGACTTCCATGACAATGCCTCCTTCATTAAGTATATGGATGTTTATCAACAATATTCGCTAAGGAATTCATTTTCCCTTCTTTATTGCAGTATTTTTATCCATATTAAAAATTGGCGGCATAAAAGCATAATGCCCGGTTTTTTTGGATAAGCCTCCAAGTGGACCACCGTCATCAATTTACGTGCCATCTTTTTTCCATAAACAGGGGTTATTTTATGGTTACTTGCTTCGAATAATGTGGAAAATGTATGAGAGTGATGGCATGTCAGTCTTTGAGCTGTGGATAACTCTGTGTATATTGTGAGTAGAACAGGTATTTGCCTAAAAAAAAGCCTTGTATTTAGCCGACATGTTATTTTTCTAAACTTTATTGTCTACATAATATGTGGTACATAATTCCCGCAGGTTTAGATCTATCCCGGCCATAAAATTCTTTTATTGCTAATAATCGGCCAATGTGCTATTAATTATATTAATAACGAAGGAGGTGTTCTGATGCTGCGCTTGGTTCTACCGTTTCTGGTTTTTGCCGCCCTGGCCATGTTTTTCATGAGCGGGTGCACTCCCTGATAGCATTAAGAAAGGAGCCGGTCGGGCTCCTTTGCATGGGTTTAAAAGATCCTCTGCCGGTTTGGGCCCGGGTTGGCCCGGCTGGCGGAGGAATTTTTTCTCAAGAAAAGCAGTAAAAATAGAAATATTATCTGCGGGGCAGCGCTGAATGCGGTAAACTGTCCCAGGCGGGTAAAGCCCTCGAAGAAAGGATTTTCATATCCCGACTTTGCCTCCGCCCGGAAATACAAGCTTTGCTCCCAGGACGAAAAACATCCCTTCTTTTAGCAGATACTCGAACCCCCTGGGCAATTACCGTTTGTTCACCAAGCTTTGATCTTTTATGGGACTTTGCTAAAATAGTACTAACAGTGAAAACGTCTATAAAAAGGCAAGTATGAGGACATTTTTAACTGACTTACAACCTGATGTCAGGCAGGGAGCGGGTAAATATTTCCGGACCGCAAAAACTTACCAACTTGTTAGAAACCCTTTCCAGGGGGATCCTGGGTAAAGAGCATGCCATAAAACAGCTTATTACCGGGTTGGCAACTGGAGGGCATGTGTTGTTTGAAGATGTGCCGGGCGTGGGTAAAACTACGCTGGTCAAGGCTCTGGCCAGGGCAACCGGCTGTAGTTTTAAGCGAATCCAATGCACTCCCGATCTGCTGCCCTCCGATATCAGCGGTGTATCGGTTTACAATCATAAAACCGGGGAGTGGAACTTTCAAAAGGGCCCGGTTTTCACCCAGATTCTTTTGGCCGATGAAATTAATCGCACTTCACCAAAAACTCAGTCGGCCCTTTTGGAGGCAATGCAGGAAAAGCAGGTTACTGCTGACGGAATTACCTATCCCCTGGAAGAACCGTTTTTAGTGATTGCCACCCAAAACCCCCGTGAATATGAAGGGACATATCCTCTGCCCGAATCACAGTTGGACCGGTTTACCATGCGTCTGTCGCTGGGTTATCCCCTGCCTGAAAGCGAAATTCTTCTTCTGAAGGATCTTTCAAGAGAGGATCTTCTAGAACGGGTGAAACAGGTGATGGTTCCTGGTGAACTTGTTGGAATTAGAAAAGAAATAGAAAGCGTTTATGTCGACAGCAGTTTACTGGAATATATCACTAATCTTTCTGCCGCTACCAGGGAACATGAAAATATTGCTCTTGGTATCAGCCCGCGCGGTAGCCTGCATTTAATCCAGTGTGCCAGGGCCAGGGCTTATATGGAGGGCAGGGATTATGTCTTGCCGGATGATATCCAGGAATTGATTTATCCGGTATTTGGGCATCGAATAATTTTGAATCAGGCTGTTTTCTTCGAAAATGCCCATGTGTCACCGGTTTTAGAAGAAATCCTATCCCGGGTGCGGGTACCTGGAAATGTCGGTGATAGATGGTGATAGATGAAAGGTGAAGAGCAAACAAAGATAAAACTGGCCAATCCATACTATTGGGCCGGCCTGGTGGTTTTTTTGCTGTTGGCCCTTTTTAGCGGGGTACCCGTTTTTTGGATTGCTTTTTGGTTCCTTTTATTTTGGGCCCTATGTTCTTTATTTTGGCTGATCAACCTGGCAGGACACATGGAAATTGTTGTTAACTCTCATCCGCGAGAAACTGTAAGGAATAGCTCTGCCAATTTGGAATTAAGGGTTATTAATGAATCTTTCCTGCCGTTTCCTTATGCCGAGATTCAAATCGAAGGCCTGGATGAAAAAAAATTTAGCAGTGAAAATAATGGAGAAAGTTTGCGAACAAGCCCGGTAAATAGTCCGCTGCAGAGTTGGATGGAAAATTCGGGTCAAGATAATCAAGAAATTAAAGAAATTGTCGAACTTGACGATAATTATCCACTGGGGTCATGGAAAGTTCATTACCGGTTGAAATGTTTTAGAAGAGGGTGTCATTTTATCGGCCCTCTCCGGGTAAAGCTTTATACTCTTTTTGGTGCCCTGGCTGTGGAAAAAAGTTTTTCAGGCAGCAGGTCATTTGTTGTTTATCCAAGGTCCTTTCCTTTTTCGGGGCGATATAAAGTTGAAAATATGGAATCGCACGGGACACAAAGGGATATTTTAAGTAATCCTTTTAGTCATTTCAACTACACGGGCAGTTATGATTTAAGACCTTTTAACCCCGGGGATCCCTTCATGCTGATCAATTGGAAGGTGTCTGCCAGGCAGGGAGAAATTTATGTCAAACAACCGGAGGTTACAAACCAGGTTGATCTTGTCCTCGGGATTGAATTTTCTGAAGTGCTTTATTCTTCCAGGGAAGAGCAGGACCTGGCCCTGGAGAAAGTGCTTTCCCTGGCAGCGCACCTTCTATTGAATCATTACCGGGTTGGCCTGTTTACCTATGACGGTCAGCAGTATTACCTGCCTCCCGGCAGGGGAAAAAGGCAGTTTAATTTAATCAGGAAACTTTTTACTGATTTAAAGCCGGATTGCCAGGAATCCCTTTTAACATACACATTTTATAATCACCGGACTGCTCGGGACCGATTAATCTGGGTAACTCCCAGGCTTGATCAAAATTATTTAGACGGTTTAAGCTCTATAAGAAAACCTGGACAGAAGCTCTCGCTCATGATAACCGATGAAGTCCCTGATTTGAAATTTAAGAAGATACCGGCTCACTTTTATATTTGGCAGCTCATTTTTGTCAATGATCGGGTAACTGTAAAGTGGGTGGAACCATCATGGCTATAAAAAGGATCTGGAGTTTGGAAATTTGGCTGCTGATTTTTATGGCGGTAATTTTGATGCTTTCAATTACCGGGCATACCGAGCATGCCCCCCACTGGAGCCTGTGGGTGGCAGCAGGTTTTCTGGCGTTTTTCATGTTAGCCCGTCCTAAAATAACAGGAATTTTAATTGCCGCATTCCCGGTTGTCTTGATATTTTTAGCCCACGGGCTTGACCTGTCCGTTTACAGCCCGGTGGTGTTTGCCGGTGAACTGGGTGGAGAATTGGTCGCCTGGATTTTTAATAGCGGTCAAGCCGGCGTGCGTTTGATTTGGACCTTTAGTTTCCTTGCTGTTTTTCTGATTGTTTACTTCCAGCTGCTTTTAATTTCCCGGGGCAAGAATATCGCCCCTCTGATTTTTTTGGGTTTGGTTGTTTTTACTATCCTGTGGTACAGACGCTTCTCTGATGTGGAAACGGGCATGTTTATGTTTTTTGCTATGGGTTTTCCAACCGCTTCTTTAGTTTATATTCGAAAGCAAAGCAAATTAAATCGGGCCTGGTATAAAGCGGCAATTCTTGGCTTAAGTGTGTTGTCCGCTCTTATTGTTTCAATTGCTCCTTGGGATGTGGACCGTTTGACAGTTCCTGAATGGTTAAAGCTGATGACCGATCCCCGTGCAGAAGAAGTGCCGGTTAAGGGTGAAGATGGCCAGGCCCCCGGGTTGCCTGTTACTGGTAAGATCACTGGTTATTCTCCCGGTGGAGAACTTGGCGGCAGCGTGATCGACTCGCATGAAACGGTAATGCGCCTGGAACTTATTGAGGGTGTTTTCCCTTCTTCTCTTTACTTAAGGGGACGGACCAGCGATTATTATACCGGTTACTCCTGGGAGAAGCAGGAAGCAGAACCTGCCGAAGGACTTGATGATGCTTTCAATTATGTACAGATCTATGATACTGAACTTGAAATCAGGTTCGATTACCTGGAGCCGGAAGAAGATCTTTTCAGCTTGTTTCCCCCGAGCGATATTGAAATTTTCGGCAGTAATGAATATGGCCGCGAAAACTTAGAATATGAAGCAGACAGCTTCGGCAATTTGCAGGTTCCTGATCCAGAATTTTCCGGTGGATACGTTATGGCGGGGAACGTTATAACCAGGCTTGACCTGAACCGGATAGAACAGGATGCGAAGCTAAAAAAAGATCTTGATGAACTCTCACCTTTCTTGCAGGTCCCCGATCATCTGCCGGAAAGGGTGAAAGAACTTGCTTCAGAAATTACTGAGGATAACGGTGGCGACAGGCAAAAGGCTGATCAAATCGAGAACTTTTTGAGGCAATTCCCCTATTCCAGGGAAGTACCGGTATTGCCACCCGGTGAAGATTTTGTAGATCACTTCATATTTGAGCTTGGGAAAGGCTACTGTACTTACTACGCCTCAGCCATGGTTGTCCTGCTGCGCTTGAATGATATTCCTGCCCGCTATGTAGAGGGTTACCGGGTTGATCATCATTTTGAAGCACATTACCCGCATATGCACCCTGATTCTCCTGATATGCGCCAATCGGTTAGAAGTATAAATGTCAGAAAAAGCAATGCCCATGCATGGGTGGAGGTGTTCCTGCAGGGATACGGTTGGGTCGCTTATGAGCCGACAGCCCGCTACGCGGTCCCGCTGATGTTAACAGACGGGGCGGAAGAAGTTGTTGAAGATAAGGAAGTAGAACCGGTGTTAACCGGGGCGGATGAACGGAGAACCGGCTTCGGGCCCGGGATCTATTTTGCCGGGATTGCTGTGATTGGGGGATTGCCCGTTCTTGCCGCTTTCTTCCGGCTTTATTTTAAGCTGCACCGGCCCGGAACGCTGCGAGATATATATGGCCGGGTGGTGAAAGTGAAAGCTGCTTTCAGCAGCACACCGCTTCCCGGTGAGACTCCGGGAAAGATTGCCTCTAGATTGAAGGAAGAGCTGCCGGATATGGCAGGTGACATTGATTTATTGATCAGTCTTTACCATAATGTCCGCTATTCGGGTAAGTATCATGAGGAGAGAATAAAGGTAGAGGCAGGAAGTAACTTGATTGGGCTTCCCTTAAGGCTAGTATTTGCTTACCGGAATAATATGGGGCTGCTGCAGTATTTGCAGGGTCTGGTTAAGTTATTTTTTTAGGAGCTTCTGTCAGACAGTTGATCCGGCGCCAGGTTGAATAATACTATGATTTTATGTGGAAAATATTTGCGAGGGGCTGCCGCCGGGGATGAAAGCGCTTTTGTTGGCCCGGCCGGCGGAAGATTGTTTTCTCAAGAAAAGAAAAGCAGTAAAAAAGTTATATTATCTGCAGGGCATCGCTGAATGCGGTAAGCTGTTCCAGGCCGTTACCGCCGACGACGAAAGTATCTTCAATTCCGACTGTGCCTTCGCCCGGAAATACAAACTTTGGCTCCAGGGCGAAAACCATTCCTTCTTCCAGCGGATAATCGGCCCCCTGGGCAATTACCGGATACTCATCCAGTTCAAGGCCGACCCCGTGGCCGATGAAATTTACTTTTTCCACATATCCCATGAAATGATTGTCCAGGCCGGCATCGTTGGCCATTTCTTCGGCCTTGTTGTACAGGTCCCCTGCTGTTATGTCCGGGGTGCCCATTTCTGCGAGGGTATTTCTGATCAGCACCGCCTGGCGATAAGCTTCCTGCAGGTGAAGGGGGAGGTTATCCAGGCAAAAAACACGGGTCTGATCAACCATGTAACCGCCCAGGACACTGACGAAATCGACCAAAATAGGTTCACCGGTTACAATTTCCGCTGCTCCCGCTCCCTGGGGAAATGAAGGATTTAGTCCTGTTCCGCCGGTAGGGCCGTCGAAAAAAGAAACCACGGAAGCATTTTCCCCGCTCATGATATGCCCGTAGAATAGCTCCTGGTTAAAGCCGCGCATTCTTACCGCCCCCTGGTGGCCCATGCTGCGGGCATGGTACTCCAGCCGGCCGGCCAGTTCAACTTCAAGCATTCCTTTCCTGATTATCTTTCGGGCATGTTCGAATACTGATTTGCCGATAGCGGCCGCCCTTTTCATCTGCTCCAGTTCATAGTTCGATTTAACCGCCCTGATTTTCCGGATCGAGCTGGAGATATCGATCAGGCTGAAGTCGTCCAGGATTTTTTGGTAGTGGAAATACAAATTTGCCGGGAGGACATCAGTTTCAAGGCCGATCTGCGATTTGGACGGTATAGATGCTTTAAGGGTGCTTATTAGCTCGTTCCGACCGGTATAAGGCACAATTTTTTCCAGGGAGCTTTCCTGGCGGGCCCTGGTGATTGATTTTTTTACTACCAGCATCGGCTCGCCTTCGGCGGGGACAATAAGGTGCGCGTTTTGACCGGTGCCGCTGAAGTAAAAAAGGTCGGCCCTTTGCAGCAGCAGCGCTCCGCCTATGCCTTTTGCCTGCATCGCTTTTTGAAGCTTTTTAATTCGTCTTTCCAATTCTTCACGCGGTGTCATTTTTCTTCACCTGCTGTTCTACTTGGTATGTTCATCCGCCTGTAACCGTTTTAAATCGCCGGTTAATTGAAAAAAATAACATCCTACTTAATCATACCACATTAAGGCGGATGTATTAAGCCGGTATTCTCTTTTTGGGGGTTATTATTGCTGTTAAATTTGTTATCGATGCTTTTTGTTTTAACAAACCGGTACTGCACCGGTGGTTTTTGCTGCTGCATTTGAGGGCATAGCAAAATGAGCAGTAATATATGTGCGTTAACTTTAGCAATTGCCTGCCTTGTTACCTGAATGTATAGCCGGCACAGTACCGGGTTTGTTTTTTGGGGCGCTGTTAAACAACGCCCCTTTTTACTACCTGAGTTTGTCCTGGAGGATCTGCCGTCCTCACAAAAAGGACTGCTACTGCCCTGTCACTTAAGTTTGTAGGGTTGTTGTGACAATCCACAAACCACGCTCATTTATTGGCCGCCAGGGCGCTAGGCCCGCTCGAAAAGGCCTGCGGCACCCATGCCGCCGCCGATACACATAGTAACGACCCCATAGCGCGAATCGCGCCTGGCCATTTCATGCAGGAGGGTGGCGGTGAGCTTCGCCCCGGTGCAGCCCAGAGGGTGTCCAAGGGCGATTGCGCCGCCGTTGACATTGACAATATCGGGGTTAAGCCCCAGTTCGCGGATAACGTAAATAGACTGCGAAGCAAAAGCTTCGTTTAGTTCCACAAGGTCGATATCGTCAATATTCATGCCGGTAAGCTCCATCAGTTTGGGAACGGCCACCGCCGGCCCTACTCCCATGATTTCCGGCGGACAGCCTGCTACGGCGAATCCACGGAAAACACCCATTGGCTTCAACCCTAAAGCGTTGGCTTTCTCGGCGGACATTACCACTGCCGCCGCCGCGCCGTCGCTGGTTTGAGACGAGTTGCCGGCTGTAACGGAGCCCTTGACATGAAAAGCCGGCCTTAACTTGGACAGACCTTCCAGGGTGGTGTCGAAGCGGACGCCTTCATCAACATCGAAAGTTGATTCCTTTTCGACGATCTTGTTGTCGGGTCCGACACTGCGGTCGACAACTTTAAGCGGGACGATTTCTTCTTTAAAGCGGCCTTCCTTGATGGCCGCCGCCGCCTTTTGTTGGCTGCCCAGCCCAAACTTGTCCTGTTCTTCACGGCTGATGTTAAAGCGTTCAGCGACGAATTCGGCGGTATTCCCCATCGGAGTATAAGCCTCAATATGCTTTTCAACCAGTTCAGGGCTGGGGGCAAGCTTATTGCCGCCCATCGGGACCATGCTCATGCTCTCGACGCCGCCCGCTACAATCACATCGGCGAAGCCGGCCATTATCCGTTCGGCAGCCATGGCGATTGACTGCAGGCCTGAAGAGCAAAAACGGTTGACAGTCT
>PUNU01000041.1 GCA_003551865.1 Syntrophomonadaceae bacterium | reverse complement strand
GAAATCGGCAAGCACCTGTTTTACCTGACAGCCCTCTGTAACACCCTGGACTTTGAACTGGAAGACCTTTTTGGGCTCGAACAGAACCGGATCAGCACCCTGGGGCACTTTCTTTTGTCCTAGTTGATTTAAAAAGTGGAGCGCCATCTAACTAAAGATGGCCCTTTTGCATAATAACCTTGTAAACAAGTGGGGTAAGCCTAATGGCCATTACGGTCAGGGATGCTTTGCAAATCGGCCGCCTGGTAGAAGCACAGGTACTGGCCGGCGAATCCGGTTTGGACAAGGAAATACGTGCCGTCGACATTATTGAAGTTCCCGATGCTGCAATTTGGTTTCGCCGCGATTCCCTGCTATCGACAACCTTTTATGCCCTCAAAGACAACATCAACGCCCAGCTGAAAATGCTTGATGATATAAGGGCCTGTGGTGGAGCAGCCCTAATTATTTTTTCCCCCGAACGCTACATTTCCCATATCGACGATCGCCTGATTGAAAAAGCCAACGAAATGAACCTGCCCCTGCTGCAGATGCCCGACTGCTCATATATTGATGTAATCGTGCCGGTGATGAGCAAAATTCTCGATAAACAAGTAGCAGCCCTGGAGTATGCCCGCGAAGTACACAGCATGATGACTCAAATGATTTTAAAGGGCAAGGGCCTGCAAGATTTGCTCTCCTCCCTGACATCGTTATTAAATAAGCCGGTGCTGATGACAGACGCCGAACTTTTGCTGCAGGAAGCCGCTGTTCCTCCGGACGCCGCGCCTTCTGCGCCACTCCTTCTGAAATGGCGGGAAAATAATGACCTTCTGCCTGTGAATGAGTTTTACCCCCGCGACATTTTAAAAAACTTAGTCCACCAGAAGGAGCCAATATATCACCGCTATCAGCACAAAGGGCAAAATTATCTCGATTACTTCTTCCCGATCATCGCCGGCGACACTTTTTACGGCATGGTGATCGTTCCAGAGCTTAAAAAAGAGCTGGACAAGGAAAAAACCATCGCCTTAGAAGCCGGGTCCATGGCCCTGGCCCTTGATGCCCTGAAAGAAAAGGCAATCCGGGAAGCCGAAAAAAAAAGCGAACTAGACTTTTTCAACGAACTTTTGCTCGGCAATATCAGGGATCGGAACAACCTGATTTCCAGGGCTCAACAGTACGGCCTGGACGCCACCGGCAGTTACTATGTAATGCTCGCTGAAATCAACAGGGAAAGTCTTTACCAGAAGAAAGGAGAACATCACGAACCGGTTTTGAGCATAGAAGGGATCGAAAGAAAACTCTACCGGCTGCTCCACTATACTATGGAAAAAGAAAGCTTAGATGGTGTCGTCATCAATACCCTGGGCAGCATGGTATTGCTTATCCGCACCCCCGGCAAAGGAAAACAGATAAATTCTATACATTACGGCAAGGAAATTATGCACAAAATCAGGCAAAACATCGATGACCGTATGGACGGGGTTCCCATTTATTTGGCCATTGGCGATTTTTGCAAAGATCTAGATAGAATCAACGCAGGCTACCTGGAAGCCTGGGAAACAATCGATCTGGGGAAAAAACTCTACACCAAGGGCTTTGCCCTCACTTACTCCGAGATGGTTCCTTACCATATGGTCAGGCACTTTATTGCCAGCTCGGGCAACCCCAAAATGCACGAGCGCATTTTCGAACCGCTGCTCCGGCATGACTGGGAAAAGGGGAGCGAACTGGTCAACACTTTGGAAACTTATATCGAGTGCAATTTTTCCCGCACCAGGACGGCCGAGAAACTACACCTTCACCGTAACTCCCTCAATTACCGCCTGCAAAAAATCGAGGAACTGCTGGGAAAAGATATCGACCAGATCGACTCCTTCCCCCTGATGATGGCCTCGATTAGCCGCCGTCTTTCTTCCTAAGTAAGCTTACACTTGCTTTGCTGATTATTCCTCTACTTAACTTGCCAAAACCCTCTTGAGCCGGGTCATTTAATACCTCTACCCGCTTGCCTTTTGTGCGTTTTGCACAAAGCTTCTTTTTTATTTCTATTCTTTTGACAAAGGTGATTGCAAAGAAAAATTTAAATAGGATAACAAGCAAAATAGTTGCCTATATATAAATGAACGGACCAAATATCTGATTAAAAAAGCGAGGCATGCCATGAATTACTTAAGAGGACAATTTGACCTGTGCACCGGCTGTGAATCCTGCCTCCTGGCCTGCTCTCATCGGGCTGCCGGAGGATACAACCCCCGCCTGGCCAGGCTGAAAGTTTTAAAAACGAAAGAAAACCTGGTCAACCGGCCGCTGGTATGCACCCAGTGCGAAAATCCTTTCTGCATGCATTCCTGCCCGGTGGAAGCGATCAGCAAAGACGAAAAAAGCGGGATTGTATTAATTGACAAAGAAAAATGTATCGGCTGCGGGAACTGTATAGAAGCATGCCCTGATGAAATGATCCATTTTAATGAGCACGGCAAAGCCGATAAATGCGACCTCTGCGAGGGCGAACCGCTGTGCGTGCAGTACTGTGTGCCGGGAGCCCTGGAGCTGGTTAAAAAAAAGGAAGTGGCTAAAAAGTGAAGGATACTGCGGCAATGAAAACACTGCTCTATATCGACCTTACCAGGAAAGAAAGCAGAACGATAAAGGTTGACCCCCGCCTGGAAGAATATTTTGTCGGGGGTAAAGGTTTCGGCGCAAAGCTCCTTTATGACCTCCTGCCTGCCGCTACCGATCCGCTTTCCCCGCAGAACGTGCTCATATTCATGACCGGCCCGCTAACCGGCACCCTGGCCCCGGCGATGCGCGGCTGTGTGGTTACAAAATCCCCCTTGACCGGCACCTTTGTTGATTCATATTTCGGAGGTCACTTCGCCCAGGAAATCCGCTATTGTGGTTTTGATGGAATTATCATTACCGGCAAGGCTAAAGAACCGAGTTATCTCTGGATCGACGGAGACAGAGTAGAAATCCGCTCCGCCACCGAAATTTGGGGGCTCGACACCTTTGCCACAGTAGAAAAACTCCGTGAAATATCAGGGGACGAAAGTGTAAAAACAGCCTGCATCGGACCGGCCGGCGAAAATATGGTTTCTTTTGCTCTGATTAACTGCGAATTCAACCGTCACGCCGGGAGAGGCGGGACCGGGGCGGTAATGGGTTCAAAAAATTTAAAAGCTTTGACCCTGCGCGGTTTTAATAAGATCACTGTAAACGATACAGGCTCATTTGAATCGGCTGTCAGCCAGGCTTACAAAGAACTGGCTGCCAATGAGGAAGTCAAATCATTTACTACAGACGGCACTCCCGGCGTGGTCGACTTTGCCAACATTGAGCAGCTCCTGCCAACTTACAACTACTACAACGGCACCTACACACAAGCTTCAGGTCTGAATGCAGAAGCCCAGCGGAAACACTTCTGGGTGCGCAACACCGCCTGCGCCGGCTGTCCTATTGCCTGCGGAAAGATAGGTTCAATCAGGCGAGGCCGCCACAAGGGGGTCATCTCCGATGTGGTCGAATACGAAAACGCAGGTTTGATGGGCAGCAACCTGGGGATCGCTGACATCAGGGATGTAGCTTACCTTGTAAAAAAATGCGATGCTTTAGGCTTAGACAGTATGTCAGCCGGGGGAGTGTCCGGTTTTGCCATCGAAGCTTTCCAGAAAGGTCTCTTGACCACCGGCGACACCAACGGACTGGAACTTAAATTTGGCGATGCCGCAGTAGTCGACAACCTGCTTGAAAAAATTGCCTCCCGCACGGGAATCGGCAACCTGTTAGCCCGCGGCGTAAAAGAAGCAGCCCGGGAGCTAAACCACGATGCCGAAGCTTTTGCCGTCCATGTCAAGGGTTTGGAAAGCCCTGCTTTTGGGCCACGCAGCGTGCCAGGCATGGGCCTGGCTTTAGCCACAGCCGACCGCGGAGGCTGCCACCAGCGCGCATTGCCGGTCATTTTTGAAATCGGCGGCGAATGGAAAGGGGAGATGGTCGAACGTAACAGTTTGAAAAACAAGGCTGAAATTGTTGTTTTCCAGCAAAACCACCTGGCTTCACTCGATACTCTGGTCAAATGCGATTTTGCCCAGTACGGGATTACTGCAGAAACATACTGCCGATTGATGGAAGCCGCCCTCGGCCGCGCCTGGGATCCATCCAAGCTGTTGCAACTGGGCGACAGGATCTGGAACCAGGTTCGCCTGTTTAACCTGCGGGAAGGCTTTACCCGAGCAGATGACAGGCTGCCCAGGCGCTTTACCGAAGAACCTCTGCCTGAAGGTCCCTACCAGGGCCAATATATCCCAAAAGAAAACCTGGAACAGCTGCTTGATGACTACTACGCTATTCGGGGGTGGGACAAGTCAGGCCGGCCGACAGAAGCTAAACTCGCAGAACTCGGCCTGGACAACCTGTCTGTACTGGTGGAAGTCCCGGGCAATGACAATTAAATGAACTATTACTGTTCAGCTGGAGAAATTACCGGGAAAGCTTTCACTATGGAAGTAAAAAAAATACAGCTGGTCGCCTCTATAAATGCTATGCGCCGAAGCCCAAGCAATGGCTAACAAATGCCGGGCAGCAGCCGAACAGGAACTCTGCGGTTTAAATTTGACCCGGTGCTCACAAATAACGGCAGGCACCGGCTAAAAAACGCAAACGAGCAGGTACAAACAATAAAGGTGGGTGACAATATTGAAAGATTTATATAAAACACACTACTTTGAAGTACCAACTGTAATGAAACACAGCTTAGGCGCTGTAAACAATTTGCCTGAAGAGCTGGCCCAGCTCGGGGTAAAAAAACCCTTACTGGTTACCGACGAAGGGGTCGTCAAAGCAGGCTTGCTCGATAAAGTGATCAAGCCTTTGCAAGAGGCTTCCGCCGGCTACGAAATTTACGATGAGGTAGTTTTTAACCCGCCGCTGGCAACCGTGGCCGCGGGCACAAAAAAGTATAACCAAGGCGGATGCGACGGCCTGGTGGCAGTCGGCGGCGGCAGTGCCATGGACACCGCCAAGGCCATCGGTGTAGAGATCGCCCACGGCGAACCGGTGCTTGAATATGAATGCGCGGAAGGGAAAAAGGAACTTAAAAAAAGGATCCCGCCGCTCACCTGTATTCCAACTACCGCCGGCACCGGCAGTGAGGTGACCATGTGGGCCGTAATTACCGACCCGGAACGCGAGTTTAAGTTTAACGTAGGCGGCCCCCTGATTGCCGCTCACCTGGCCCTGGTCGATCCTTTGCTTCATCTCTCCATGCCCGCTGATGTAACCGCCGGAACCGGCATGGACGCCCTTTGCCACGCCATCGAGTGCTATACCTGCGCTTACGCCCAGCCGCAGACTGATGCCGCAGCTTTGATGGCCATTGAATATGCCGGTAAGTACCTACGCCGGGCTGTAGCCTACGGAGAAGATGTGGAAGCGCGCTACTACATGGCCATGAGCGCTTTGCTGGCCGGGCTTTCTTACGGCAGTGATAGCGCCGGCGCCGTCCATGCCATGACCCAGACCATGGGCGGCATTTTCCCGGTCCATCACGGCATCGCCGTCGGGGCCACCCTTGTACCGGTAATGGAATACAACTGGATGGGCGAACCGGCCAAATATGCCCGTATCGCCCTGGCTTTAGGCGTCCCGGCAATCGGTATGAGCGAACGGGAAGCAGCCATGGCCGCTGTAGAAGCCACCCGGGAACTGGCTGCTGATATCGGGATTCCCCGCTTAAGCGCCTTAGGCATCAAGGAAGCAGATATCCCCCGGCTGGCCCGGGAAGCTTATAATGACCCCCAGACAGTCGGCAACCCGCGGGACATGAGTATCGAGGCATACGAACAAATTTACCGCCGGGCGCTTTAAAGGTAATCGCTTTGCCTGTATACTTTATTGTAATTGTTGTGTAAAATGACAATAATCAATAACTTAAAAGAAGGTGGTTAAAACGATGGAGATAAGATGCTTCTTTTCTACGATATCAACAATAACCGACAGGGTGATATTTTTATCGGTGTATTCGACACCGGTTATGTGACTGCGCTTTGAGCAACAGCTTGGGGGGTGAGACAAGAATGTCACGAAAAACATCCGGGAATAAAAAATAACCTGGGTAAATGATCCGAAGTGTCTTCCGAATTAATAAACGGCTAAATGAATCGAAAATAATTATCGCTGAAGAGCACGCCTTTAAACTTGATCTATCAACTTAATCTCTTGAATAATATACAGAAATTATATCTTTTTATGAACCAGCACCCGGATTAACTAAACTTAAAAATATTTACAAATATATTAAACATTTATTTGCCGGAGATGTGTATAATAATGGTACTGATAAAATAAATCTTCAATTATTTTAAAATGAGTTTATTGCAGGCAGGTGAAGTGTCATGTTTAAAGCTGGAGAGTTGGCCCTAAAAAAACATAAAAATTCCTTGTTGAATATTGCCCGTAATCCGATGCAACAGCTACTATCCCTGGTAATTGGAGTTTCCCTGGTCTTGTTCATTGTAATCCCGATCATCTATGTTCTTGCCCGCAGCCTGGGTGTCGCCGAAGGAATCATAACTTTAGAATATTACCAAAACTTCTTTGCCCGCTCCTATTACTACCGCGCTTTATCGAACAGTCTGTTATTGGCTTTTTCCGTCACTGCAATTGTTGTAACTTTATGCTTCATGTATGCTTACATGGTAGCAAGAATGGGCAAAGGATTACTCCCCAGTATTTTAAGGGCAATTGCTATGATTCCTCTGCTCGCTCCCCCTTTTATCTTTTCAATATCACTAATCACCCTGGGAGGACGAAGAGGCTTAATCAGCATGCAGCTCTATGAGCTTTTTGGAATTGAATTCAGCATCTACGGCTGGACCGGGGTTATTCTGGCCCAAATTATCGGCCTTTTTCCGCTGGGCTTCATGATGCTGGAAAATGTGCTGCGTTCCATGGACCTCAATTTGGAAGAGGCTTCCTCGGATATGGGAGCCGGCCAATGGAGAACATTAAGGGCGGTAACCATACCTTTAGTAATGCCCGGGATCTTAAAAGCCGCATTACTCGTCTTTATAAAATCGATTGCTGATTTTGCCACCCCTATGGTCATCGGCGCAGGTCTGCCTTTTTTAGCAACCGACGCCTATCTACTGGTTGTCGGCCAGCATAACATGGAAATGGCAGCGGTTTTGGCTACATTTTTAGTATTACCCACCATAATCATCTTTTTCATCCAAAACTATGTTTTAGCTGATAAAACCAGGACCACGATCAGCGGACAATCAAGCGTCTCTTCGCAAATAAGAATGAACCCTTCCATGAAAGGTGTTTTCACTTTATCGACAACCCTATCTGCGATTTTGATTGTTATGGCTTTCGCAGTTATTTTCTGGAGTGCGTTCGTGGTGATACCGGGTGTAAACAATACATTTACCCTTGATCATTTCAGCACCAGGACCGGATGGAACGCTATGACGACAAGTTTGCAAATTGCAGCTGTTTCAGCTTTAGTCGTTGCCTTCCTGGGGGTAATCCAGGCTTACTTAAACGTCCGCATGAAAGTTTACGGCAGTAAAATGATGGAATACATCGCCCTGTTCGGCATGGGCGTACCCGGTACAGTGGTGGGTATTGGTTATATTCTCTCCTTCAACCAGCCCCCGATTCACTTAACCGGCACTATGACAATCATCATTATCAGCATGGTCTTCCGCCACTTAGGGGTAGGCCTGGAAGCGGGAATAAGCAAATTGCACCAGATCGGGATTAGCATGGAGGAAGCTTCCTGGGACATGGGCGCTTCAAAAATAACCACCTTTTTCAGGGTAGTGCTGCCTTTAATGGGTTCATCTTTCATGTATGGCTTTATATACACCTTTATGTGCGCTATGACCTCCATATCAACAGCAATATTCCTGGTATTTCCCGGAACCACCCTCGGTGCGGTTTATATCTTGCAAGTTGCCGAACAGGGAGCTATCGCGCGGGCAGCAGCCATGGCGGTAGTGCTAATCAGTATAGTGGCAGTCTGTTTGTTTACTTTAACCAGGATTACATCAAAAACGCATTTAGCCCGGTTATAATAAAGCATTGCCCTTAATCGCTACTATAGTTTCAGCCCGGGCCAACCCAATAATAATAGAGAAGTAATGAAGAGGAGGGTTATAAAAAATGGCGGAGGAACCAATTTTACAGGTTAAAGACGTAGTTAAAACATTCGGTCCGGTTACCGCACTATCAGGAGTAAGTATCGATGTCTATCGAGGGGAAATCGTCTGTTTTCTCGGGCCCAGCGGGTGTGGCAAAACTACCCTTTTAAGGGTCATTGGAGGCTTTTACCAGCAGGACCGGGGAGATGTTTACTTAGATGGCAAACTGATCAACGGCGTGCCCCCAGAAAAAAGAGACACGGTTATGTTTTTTCAAAACTACGCTCTTTTCCCGCACATGAATGTTTACGAAAATGTAACCTACGGCTTAAAAGTAAGAAAAGAGAATAAAAATTCCATGAAGGAAAAAGCCAGGTCCATTCTTTCGATGATTCAGCTGGACGGGATGGAAGATCGCTTCCCCAACCAGTTGAGCGGCGGGCAGCAGCAGAGGGTTGCTCTGGCCAGGGCCTTAATTTTAAATCCAAAACTACTGCTGTTAGACGAGCCTTTATCCAACCTGGATGCAAATTTGCGCGCTTATATGCGGGATGAAATAATTAAAATCAGGGAGAAACTAAACCTGACAATTATTTTTGTAACCCACGACCAGGATGAGGCAATCAGCATAGCTGATAAAATAGCGGTCATGCGAGAGGGAGATATCGAGCAGATTGGCCACCCGGTTAATATTTACCGCTACCCGGCAAGTGTATATGTTGCCGACTTTATAGGCAGAGCAAATTTCCTAGACGCTACAGTTCATAGCGTTTCCGCAGATAATATGCTCGAACTGAAAACCCCAGTTGGCGAGATTAAAATTAACCCGCCGCAAAATAATTTTAAGCCAGGCGAACAGGCCAAAGCCGTAATCAGGCCGGAGAATATTAAAGTTATCCTCGATAAATCTGAAAGTGACATCAATATTTTGGAGGCGGAAGTGTTAAAAAGCACCTATTTAGGGGCAATTGTCAATTACAGGGTGCAAATCGGTGAAGAAACAATGTCTGTTGAATTACGCAACCCCACAGAAAAAGAACTGCTTTCAGCCGGAGACAAGCTTTACCTGAAAATCCCGGAAAACATTCACTTAATTAAAGAAGAAGCTTCCGAAGAAGCAGCCCTGAAACAAGCCAGGTAGGGAGGAAAAAATGTGTGGCAATCAAGCCGGGCTTTACTGTTTGATAAAGATGGGACGATTATCAATTTTAACTTGAAATGGTTAAGCTGGTGCCGGATCATTGCAAAATATCTTTCCAGTGAAAAACTTACTTTACAAGAAATAGAAAGCAAAATGAAAGTATGGGGAGTTGATTTAAAAACAGAGGTTGTTAAGTCTGAGGGATATTTAGCTACCGGCTCCAGAAGACAATTGGAAGAAAACCTTGCCGCTGAAATAGCATACGCCTATAAATCGGTCGATGAAACTAAAAAGCAGGTCCGGGAAGCGATGAACTACGCTAACGGAAAAACCACAAACAGCCACATGATAAAAGCTTTACCAGGAGCAAGCGGCTGCATTAAATCCTTATCTACTAAAGGATACCGCCTGGCGGTGGTGACCACAGACGACACAGAAGCAGCAGTTAAAGATCTTAAGGTGGCCGGCCTGGAGCAATATTTCGATATTATTCTCGGCTGCGACAGGGTGGACGCCTGCAAGCCAGCACCGGACCTGGTTTTAGAGGTTTGCCGCCAGATGGATATAAAGCCTGCGGAAACTGCTGTTATCGGCGACACACCTGCCGATATGCTCATGGGGAAAAACGCCGGGGTGGCATGCCGAATTGGGGTAACCAGTGGTGTCGGTGAAAAAAGCGACCTGCTGGACCCGGCAAATCTGGTCCTTTCAAGCATAAAAGAAATGATCCAGGCTTGAATTATGCCTGATGATCAACAGTTATTAAAGCTTACTTCGCAAAGGAGGTGAGTTTGCGGGAGACTGTCAAAGGCTGACTACAAAAGAAAGGTTGGTAGTGGTTGGAGAAGGTTTTAAAATGAGCGTGATCACTAAATAGGGGGTTTTAATGGTGAGAAACAAACTGGCAATCCTGTTAGCTGTCTTGTTGGTTTTAACCCTGGTGGTGGCCGGCTGCGAAGCGGACGAACCCGTGGATGAGGAACCTGAAGAAGCCGCACCAGAAGAACGCAGTATAGCTATCTATACCCACAATGACGAACCGGAAATGCAGGCATTCCTGGATGCTCTGGAAGCCGATACAGGCATCCAAGGGGAAATCCTGCGGATGTCCAGCGGGGAACTCTGGAGTAGAATTGAAGCGGAATCACCAAACTTCGGTGCGGATATGGTCTGGGGGATGATGCACAGCTTCGCGCTAAAGGCTGAAGATATGGACATACTTTATCCGTACGATTCACCGGAATGGGCAGATATCGCCGCTGAATTTAAAGACCCGGATGGCCGCTGGTACGGCTGGTCCTACTGGTACAACGCCATTGCCGTCAATGAAGATTTAATTGAAGCTGCCGGATATGAACCGCCGGAAACCTGGGAAGACTTGCTCGACCCTAAATGGGAAGGGGAAATAGTTTGCCCCGATCCCGGAACATCCGGCACCGCTTACCTGATCGTTTCCACAATTATGCAGCTTAAAGGTGAAGAGGCAGGGTGGGAATACCTTGCCGAACTGGACAAGAACGTCGACCAGTATACCAAGTCGGGAACAGCACCGGCCCAGATGGTAGCCGAAGGCGAGTACATGATCGGGCTGAGCTGGGATATGGGGGTCTTTAACCGCATTGACGAAGGCTACCCGGTCCTGGCCGTTATCCCCGAAGAAGGAGTCGGTTTTGACTTAGACGTTGCCTGGATTTTTGAAGGCACAGAAAACCTTGAAGTAGCTAAAGAGGTAATTGACTGGATTGGCTCCGAAGCGGGAATGATTGCCGCTCATGAACATCGTGACATGGTAACCCGGGAAGAAGTAATGGAGGTAGAATTCGAAGCTAACTTTATCGATTATGACGCCGTTTGGGCAGCAGATAACAGGGATAGAATCATGGAAGAATGGAGAGACACCTTCGCTGAATAAGAAGGAATGCACTACCCCCGCTGTCCCCGCTGATTATATATAATAAGGGGGCAGCGGGTTTTTTAGATTGTTTTCATTGGTTAAAGTATACTTAAAAATAATTGATTCCGGGTTTACCAGGCTTAATGGAGCTTATCATGACCATACAGGCAATCATTTTAATTACAATATCTGCTTTTTCCCATGCCGGCTGGAACTTCACAGTTAAGAAGTACCATCCCAGTCCCTCTTTTTTTCTGCTGGCCAATACGCTGGGAGTTATATTTTTTTCTCCATTATTATTGCTGGTAGCCTCGCCTTTCACCGCCTTCACACAGCATATAACCATCCTTTTAATTTCAACCGGCTTTTTCATGGCCCTTTACCTCTATACGCTGGCCAGGGCCTATAAACATGGCCATTTATCACTGGTTTACCCCACGGTCAGGGCCCTGCCCATATTGATGGTAACCTTGTTTCTATTTACCTTTAATAGCGAAAGCTTCTCCATTCTCTACCTGCTCGGCATTTTTTTCATTATTACCGGCTTATACCTGCACTGGAGCAATTCCGGCAGCACCACTTTCACCCCCGGGCTTAATCCTTCTACCGGCATTTTTGTTATCCTGGCAGCTGCCGGGATCACCGGTTATTCCCTGATCGATGCTGAAGGGATTAATTTGCTGGTAAAAATTGACTCTTTCTCAGAAATAACCGCTCCCTTAAGCTATATCATCTTCCAGGGATTTTTTGCGTCCCTCTGGTTGACAGGGTTCGTTCTGCTTGACCCATTAGAGCGCAAACAGGCAAAAGAAATCCTGGTTAAGGAAAAAGCAAGCACCCTGGTTCTGGGTTTGATCATTTATGCTACCTACGTGCTTGTGCTCGCTTCGATGCTTTATGCCGAAAATGTCGGTTACGTGCTTGCCTTCAGGCAGTTAAGCATCCCCGTGGGCTCACTTTTGGGGTGGTTTTTCTTGCGGGAAAACTTCAACTTAAAAAAATTTACGGGAGTGATCATCCTTTTAACCGGCCTGTTCATGGTGGCCCTGGGTTAGCCCAGCAAAGCCACCCCGATCGCCTCTTTGATCGTATCGACCCCGACTAACTGCATCTCTTTATACTCGCTGTTATTTGCTTTCAGCTCGGCCCGGTTGGCCTCAGGCATGAT
>PUNU01000054.1 GCA_003551865.1 Syntrophomonadaceae bacterium | reverse complement strand
TATCTTCCTTGACCAGCTTCTCGCTGATCAAAATGGCGTCTTCGTAGTTGTAGCCCTCCCAGGGCAGGAAAGCGACCAGCACGTTGCGGCCCAGGGCCATCTCGCCCCGGCTGGTGCAGGGTCCGTCGGCGATCACTTCGCCGGCCCTGATCTTCTGGCCGCGGGCAACCACCGGGTGCTGGTTTATGCAGGTGCCCTGGTTGGAGCGCTTGAATTTCTGCAGTTTATAGATATCGACCCCGCCGCTGAAACCGGGCCTGCTGTCGGTGGCAAAGCGCTCCCTGGTACGGCCGTTTACAAAGTAGTTCCGGCCGTCTTCTTCGTCGTCGCGGCGGACGATAATTTCATCGCTGGAAACTCTTACCACTTCGCCGTCGCTCAAGCAGAGGCCCACCGCGCCGGAATCGACCGCCGCCTTATGCTCAAGCCCGGTGCCCACAAAGGGTGGCTCGGTCTTGACCAAAGGCACGGCCTGGCGCTGCATGTTCGCTCCCATCAGCGCCCGGTTGGCGTCGTCGTTTTCCAGGAAGGGGATCAGGGCCGTGGCCACACTGACCAGCTGCTTCGGCGATACGTCCATAAAATCGACTTCGTTGGGATGGCGCATAACCGTATCGTAGTAGTAGCGGCAGATCACACGGTTGCCGATAAAACGCCCCTCTTCGTCGAGCTTGGCGTTGGCCTGGGCGATGACAAAGCGGTCTTCGTCGTCGGCGGTCAGGTAGACGATCTCCGGGGTGACCCGGCCTTCCGATTTGTCCACCCGCCGGTAGGGGGTTTCGATAAAGCCGTGCTCGTTGATGCGGGCGTAGGTGCTAAGCGACCCGATCAGGCCGATGTT
The DNA here is from genome assembly GCA_003551865.1 of Syntrophomonadaceae bacterium. The sequence goes on along the minus strand of PUNU01000054.1, from coordinate 1,845 downwards.
CGGGCCCTCCGGGGTCTCGATCGGGCAGATCCGGCCGTAGTGAGAGTGGTGCACGTCGCGCACCTCGAAACCGGCCCTTTCCCGGCTCAGACCGCCGGGCCCCAGGGCGCTTAAGCGCCTTTTGTGGGTCAGCTCGGCCAGCGGGTTGGTCTGGTCCATAAACTGCGAAAGCTGGCTGCTGCCAAAGAATTCTTTGATGGAAGCGATTACCGGCCTGATGTTGATCAGGGCCTGGGGAGTAACCGCCTCGACGTCCTGGATGGTCATCCTCTCCCGCACCACTCTTTCCATGCGGGAAAGGCCGATGCGAAACTGGTTCTGCAAAAGTTCGCCGACACTGCGCAGGCGGCGGTTGCCCAGGTGGTCGATATCGTCGACATGGCCGATGCCGTCAAAAAGGTTGAAAATATAGTTCACCGCGGCCACGATATCGTCGGCCACCAGGTGCCTGATCGAAAGGTCGACCCCCCCGTTGCCGATAACCAGGTGGGGCCTGTCCCGGTGAAGGATCCGCGCCGTTTTAACGTTGTGCTCGTCGATAATGCGGGCCGACTCTTCGTCGACCACTTTGCCGGCCGGGCAGAGGACCTCGCCGCTTGCCGGGCTTATCACATCTTCGGCCAGCTCGTGCCCGAAAATGCGGTTGCTCATCGAAAGCTTCTTGTTCGCCTTGTGCCTGCCCACGTAGGCAAAGTCGTAGCGCTTGCCGTCAAAGAATAATGATTCGAACAGGGCGCGGGCATTTTCGGCATTCAAGGGTTCGCCCGGCCGCAGGCGCTTGTAGATTTCCAGCAGGGCCGTTTCCTGCGAATCGGTATGGTCCTTGTCGAGCATATCGGGCAGGCGGTAGTCATGATCGAGCAGCTCGCCGATCTCCTCGTCGGTGCCGTAGCCGATAGCCCGCAGCAGCACGGTAACCGGTACCTTGCGGGTGCGGTCGACGCGGACAAAAATATTGTCGGTGACGTCGGTCTCGAATTCGAGCCAGGTGCCGCGGTTGGGAATAATCGTGCCGTTGATCAGCTCCTTGCCCGTGGTGCCGCTCGGCTCGGGCTGTTTCTTGAAATAGACCCCGGGGGAGCGGACCAGCTGGCTGACGATGACCCTCTCGGCGCCGTTTATAACGAAGGTGCCGTTTTCGGTCATCATCGGAAAATCGCCCATAAAAACTTCCTGCTCCTTGACTTCCCCGGTTTCCTGGTTGACCAGGCGCACCTTCACTTTCAAAGGCACGGCATAAGTGGCGTCCCGCTCCTTGCAGTCGTCGACCGAATACTTGGGTTCACCCAGAGAATAGTCGAAGAATTCGAGAACGAGGTTGCCGGTAAAATCTTGAATCGGCGAAAAATCGTCAAATATCTCTTTTAGCCCCCGGTCAATGAACCAGTTGTAGGAACTGCGCTGAACCTCGATCAGGTTCGGCAGGTCAAGAACTTCTTTGATCCGGGCAAAAGAACGCCGGTCCAATCTGCTTTGTTCGACACTAATAGACATTAAAAAAAATCACTCCCCTGAAACCTGGATTATGATTTAGAACCGAATGAGAACAGGTTGGCATTAGTAGAGAACCATATAGGCTTCTTTGTCTCCTAAGGGTATATTGTTTTGGTGAAGGTTTTTAATCAGATCACTCTCTAAAAAAGCACATATAGATAGCACTAGACATCTTCAAATATTATCACATAGGGAAGACGGTGTCAACGGGTGGAAACATAAAATTTTTCGCCGCTTATGAAATTATGCAGGAACAAAAACCTGGAAGAATCTCCAGGTAGCCCGGGCAGCGCGGGGGATGTCCCATTTTCACAAACGTGGTATAATCAAATCAAGCAAAACTATGGGAAT
>PUNU01000260.1 GCA_003551865.1 Syntrophomonadaceae bacterium | reverse complement strand
GTCAGCCTTTCCATAATAGCGGGATCGATTAATATAACGAGAGCAACAGCCGCCATGAACATGCCTCCGATAAGCTTGAGCTTTCGCCCGTGGACCTCCTGCAGGCGGGTGATCCGCATCATTACAACAGCTGCAAAGACAATCAGTATTTCTATTAAAAGATAAGCCAGGAAATAGACCAGGAGAAGGGTAATGAAGCTTGACCCTGCAAGGCCGGCCTCAGAAAAACCATAGTCCAACCCGTTCCCCAGCACTACTTTCGCCGGCGATAGGAGGTGATAACAAGTTGGAGAACAGCAATACTGTCGAGAACATTACCATGAATTTGAACTTAAGCAAAAGCACATCCTCCTGCAATCTTTTTTAAGGACCCCTTAAGTTCAAAGCATCTTCAGAAGCATCCCATTCAACTCCAGAAAGAAATTCCGAACCGTCTTTTAGAACCACTTCCACTGTCTCAGGCAGCTCAACCTCCGTCAGGTTGGCATCGTGGTCGATTGCAATTTGAACCTTCTTTATTGAATTAATTGCGGGTTCTGTGGTTCGTTCCCTGATACGGGAGCTGCCCACCCATTCATCCCAGGAACTGCCGTACCCAAGGCAGGTGATATAACAAGGCATTCGAAATGAAAGCGTCCATTCCCGCCTCCCGCAAATAATGTAGCAGGTACCCCGTCCCTGTGCTACACGTCCCCTTGCTACGTTAAAATAACTCGAGCCAGTAATCTGCTGTTACTGTTTTATCCGCATCCATAGTAAAGGTAATCGAGCGGTTCGTATCGGAGACCGCACCCGACCAGCTTGTAAACCTGCCTGCCTGCGCTGTGCTCATAGGCGCTTCCAGGTGCACTTCCGTGCCCGCCTGGATATCTTTTATTGTATAAGGCGTCCTGCCGCCATGGCCGGTTTTGCTGGTAATATCCACACCTATTTTCCTAGAGGGGTCATCTGCAGATGAGCTTACCCAGAGGGTATAGTTTGCCGGCGGTTCTACCGGATCATCGGGCTCCTTAATTACTTTCGGATCGGCTATATAATGGGCTGTTACTGCTTTTTCTCCATACATGACCAGGTAAATTGACCTGTCCTTGCTGTTAACCGCCCCCGCCCAACTGCTAAAGCTTTTTCGCTCGGCACCGGAACCCAGGTATTCAGGGGCTTCCAGGTGGACATTGGCCTGCGAATCAATATCAACTACCTGGTAGTTTGTCGTGCCCCCATGCCCGGTATCGCTGGTTATATCAACGCCAACCCTATCGTCTCCCGTCGAGTTGACGGTCAGGTTAAAAGTTTCCGTTGCTTCAGTATCAAGCACATAATGGGCTGTCACTATTTTTTCTGAATCTGCTAAAGACAAAGGAAGCTCCATGGGAATATCGACATATACCGACCTTGATGTAGTTTCAAAATCAAAGTCACCTGTTGGTTGATCTAACGGGCTGTACATTTGATCTATATTCGATTTACCCGTCCAGCTTTCAAAGCGATACTGCGATTCTCCCGAATCAACGTATTCCGGTGCTGTTAATCTTAACTTATGACCGCTTAAATCCTCAAATGAGAAGTTTGTATTTTCTGCGAAGCGACTCACGGTGCTGCCGTCACGCAGATCAAGGAACCTACCGGTTATCGGCACTGATGAAACACCCGATGATCTTATTTCCAAAGTATAATTCACCGGTGCATCTGGTGGATCTCGGTAATCGGGCTCCAGGTCATCGGGGTCAATTGGATGGAGCCCTTCATCTATATAACGGGCTGTAAGCACTTTATCGCTATCCATTTCGATAGAAATCGACCGATCAAGACCAAGTTCCGGCAGTTCAATTTCAATCAATTCACGCGTTGATATAGTTTGCACAGAGTTTTCAGTGACAAAAGTCTCTCTCAAGCTCTTTAGGAAGGCAGGTTCCACAAACTCTTCTACTTCCCAACCTTCGAATCTATAACGCTTCATGAATGAGTCCACGTATTCCGGTGCTTCCAAAGTTACCGTTTCACCGGGTAAAAGATCCGGCAAGATATAGTTCGAAGTGCCGCCATGACCCGTAACACTATCGATAGTTACATCATTAACGCCCAAAGTAGCCACTCTCAGGGTGACAGGTTCTACATAATGAGCTGTTAAAGAAACATCTTCATCCATGATCAATGAAATATCTCTTTCATCAGCATTTGCCGAACCTGACCAATGCGTAAAATACCAGTCCTGAATTTGATAAGGTAAAAAGCTTACGGTTACCTTTCTCTGTTGCGCCTGTAGTTCTACTTCTTGATCAAGGTTAATACCTTTAATATCGTAACTAGTTCTTCCTCCATGTCCTGTATTGCTCAAAATTTCGACTCTAGGGACATTAGTAGAATCGACCTCTAAAATAAATTCTCTCCTAGTCCAATCACTAAGCGGCCCCGGCCCCACATACGGCCCTGCTTGAGTAATGATTTGTTCCCGCAGCCACCCGGCGGTTTCCCCCCTGTACTTGATAGAACCATGGTGGAGCAAATCCCATGGGCCTTCATAAAACCTGTACCAAGAACCTCTTTTCATATGACCGTCTACAGGCCACTGTTGTGTATGGCTGAAGTACTCGTTTTGATTGGTGCCCAGTGTGAAACCAACACCTGAAGCGAAACTAACAAGGCTGTCGTTATCTGCTCTGCCGTCACACTGCCCTTGCATTTGGTGCGCTGGAAAAAGCAAGGTTCCTGTATCAATTACTTCTTCTAAGGTTTCTGCATCATGCACGTCTTCTAATGCCAATATTGGCCCTGCTGTTGTTGTGACCTGGTGGTCAGGAATTACTACAACTCTTTGTATCCCCGAGATTTGCTCGCCATGTGTTCCAGAAGGAACATCACCCCAGCTTCCAAAAAGATTGATCAGGAAATCCCCCAGCATACACATTTCCACCTCAAGAGCACATCTGGCAGGTAGTTTTTTAATTTCCTCCTCTACAAATGGCGGCCGATTAAATTCCACAGGAAACTCTAAGCTTAGCAACTTGGACAACCTAAGTTTCGGTTGACCTATAAAATACTCAATTATTGTAGGTGTTCTTTCTAAGTTAGAAGGGTCATCAAAAATCCCCGATGTGGGGGTTCGCCCAGTTAGAGCATAGATTGGGACCAGGGTTCCGTCCGTACGCACCGCTCGGTGAGGAGCCAGGTGACCCAAATTAAGACTATCCCAGTAATCAGTGCGAAGATGATCAGTTGCGGGAAGGTCGGCATGCAAGTGCGGTGCTATATCACTTGCATTCCAAAGGTAATTCTTAGGTATATTTTTTTCTATAAAATTCATAATTTGATATATTAAGTCAGATGCTTGAGAACCTTCGTGTGGAGTGGCAAGTGTAGCCAGATAACGAGTTCTGTCTCTTATAAAATCTGCCTTTTCACGCTCCTGCTGTGTAAAAGTGCGATCACCAACCGATATCGTTGGGTTGCTCAGGATATGGCGACTAACCAGTCCACCCATACTGTGCGCAACAAGGACTATCTTCGGCTGCTCTTCCAAAGGCAAGTGGCCGAAATATTTTTGGTAATTATCGTAGACCTGGTTTACAACATCAACGGCCTGTTCTCCCAGGCTCCTGGAACCATCTCGATAGGTTAACATTACTGAATACCCGGGTATAATCCCATCTTCTGTGGGCCCCGCAACTATGGTTCCCAGCCTGCTTTTGCCTCTTTCCACAAACATATCAAATTCTCTCATGAGCCAGTTATATCTTTCTTCTATTTCACTGAAATCAAAAGCCATTAGTTTATCTAAATCAAATTCGTACCCCCAGTAAGAATTATATTCTTCTACTAATCTCGTAATTATAGAACAATATATAGCATAAGAAATACCATTCATTCGCCTATGTTCAAAGTAAGTAAATTGTATAGCATTTTCAAATTTTTCAAGAGCCATTACTTCGGCCATTATAAAAACCATAGTAAACATTTCTTCACGACTAAGGCCACGATTTCTCCATTTGGAGTCATCGAAATTTTCAACCTCACCCCTTTCATTCCATACATGTAGATTCCTCCCACCGGGGTTTAACAAGTCTCTCACAAACCCAAAACCCCAGTAATGATAGGGATGGAGGATGGAATTAATCCATTCACCCTCTGCACGCTCCGGTTTGTTAGTTTTTCCATGAAGCAGTACCACCACTGTGGGCCCAGTCTCATCAATCGGGAATTGATACTGAGCCCCGGTGGGCAGGTCTAATTCAGCAGGATCACCATTCATTGACTCGATAATGGGTATAAATTTGGCAGGTATCTTCGAAAAGCATATTTCATCGTAAGGGATATCTGTTTCAGGTTCTTCTGTGATCTCATCTTCAGGAGGCTCTGATGGCACCAACCCTTCCGGTGGCGGTTCCTCAGGTTCAGGATCTGTTACAACTGGCGAGGCATAGCCAGAAGCAGGCAAAATAAAGCAGATTACTAAAACCAAAGCAATTTTTCGCATAAAACTCATAACCTTTGCCCCCCTATATTTCAGATGCAAACCTATCCAAGCCAATCTATAATGAGCCCGAGCCAGACATGTCGGTTATTTTCCACTGCCCATCTTCCAGCCTGAGGATGACAGTATTCTCCTCGGTTATCTTTGGGGCCCGCAGGATTGCCGCTTCAAATGCCTTCAAGAACTCTTCGATCTCGGCAATTTCTCCTTCGTCCAAATCATCCGGACTCATCATTGCCATCGAGTATAAGCCAAAAAATGTCCGGGACAGGTCTTCATCCTCTTCCAACAAGGTTACCAGGTCGGGGGTTTTTAATTGAATATTCACCGCCGCTTTATCTTCGTCAATTGTATGGTCATCAACCATGAGATCGAGGCTTCCATATATCAAATCGTGCAACCTTACCGCATAGGGATTGTCATTAAATTCAGTGTCCTCTTCGTCCCAGTCACCGAATAGATCACCACTAACATACTGAGTCGCCTCATGTAGATCCATTTTTTTGTAGGCATCCCAAAACGCAATGACCACATCTTCAGGGTTTTCAGGCGAGGTGTCAAATATATTAGTGTCAGTAATACTGGTGACGAGTAAGACCGTGCCAATTATTAATAAAACTGCAAAGAGGCTTATCCCGATTATCATAGGGGTGTTCTTTTTAGCCGGCTTTTTTACATTATTATTGCTTGTGTATACTGTTGAAAAAAGGCCGGATACATGATCGGCCCTTAACCATTCGCTGCCGGATTCACTAAATACCAAATCAGTGGGCTTAATGCGCCCTTCCCTGGCAAACTGAAGCATTTCGGCCCAACTGTAAGGGCCATGGCTTTCAGCGCCTTTTGATAAATACCATTGCGAAGACATCCAATTAATACCTCCTTTTATAATTTACTCGGTTACTTTAAATCGCTCCTCTCGGTAGATGCCATCGGTCCGGGTGAAGCTGACCCTACTACTGGCCGGGAAAATCATCGTTCCCGTAGCGTGGCCTATGCTATCTTTGAAATAATCGGTATAGTTATACCTTTGCAATAACCCCACATTAACTGTTTGCCAGTGATTAATAAGTAAAACTCTTCAAAAAGGTGTTTTGGGGCACATCCGAAATTTCCAACAGGGCCTTCGAAATGAAAGTGCCCTTTTCCCGCCTGCCGCAAATAATGTAGCAGGTACCCCGTCCCCTTGCTACGCGTGCTACGTAGCAGGTACCCCGTCCCCGTGCTACGCTTCGATCTTAATCGTCCGGGCAGTCGCCTGCACGGAGCAGCGGCTCTTCTATGCGAAAGAAGGTTTCCGCGGGGATGCTGTGCTTAAAACCGAGGAACTCTAAATCAATGCCCCCCGCTCCCAGAAAGCTGATATCGGCAGTCTGGCAGGGAGGCAAAACGGTATAGGAGCCTCCTACAATGAAGGCGGTTTGGACCCATGGGACAACCGTATTGCCAAACATGCCCACCCGCAGGCGTGGAAAACCCATGCCAAAGTTTGCGCTGATCGGGCTGGAAGCCGCGGTATCATGCTGGTCTGATCCCATGTCGAGAAAAGCAAGGCTGCCGTCCGATTTAACATTGACCCCGTCAAAAGCAAAACCAAGTCTGCTGTCATATGAAAAACCGGCGCTTAACCGGGAGGAACCGTCCGCAGGCACAGCCATATTAACGATGAACTGAGCATCAACGGTAATAGTCACCGGCATATAACCGACCAGGAATACATACCTCATGATCGGCATGGGGAAGTTGAAGTCCAGAACGTCTCTACCGGAAGCAATAACAGCAGCCTCAAGGTCAAATTCACCGCGCAGGTGGTCAAAGTTATTAACATATTCCTGTAATTCACCCCCTGCTATGACAATCCGATCGCTGCTCTGAAAGCTCTCTATTGCTCCAATTGCCTTAACCTCGGCAGTGACTGCACCGCCCACGCCTTTTCTCCCAATTATTTCAACTGCCAAGCGTTCACCCTGGGGGATGATCTTACAGGTGATCTTGTAGCCGTCTACATCAAAGCTGAAAGAAAATGAGCCGTCATCATTTTGCTGCACCGCATAGGCCGTGCCCGGCCGATAAAGCAGGGTTTCGTAAGCCTGCGCCGATGAGCTGTCCGCTAAAAGCATCACCCCCTGATCGGCCAGCGAAAAAGCTTCGATATTTTCCTCATCAAAGCTAATTTGATAATCCCATTCGATTACCCCCTCATCAATCGCATCGGTCAGGGCGGCAAAATCAGTAGTTACAACAAGTTGATCATTTTCTTCCCTAACTTCAGCTATCCGGCGAAGGGAAAGACCATGGATAACAAGGACCCGCCCCGGAGATAGATCAATCCCGGCCGCCGAAACCGCCCGGGCATCGAAGTGGTAAATATGGTTATCCAGGTCGGCCCGGACAACCATGTCCCGCTGGTCCTCATCAAGCACAGTGGCTTCATCGCTCCAAACAACGTCAAAGCGAAAATTGTCATCCTCCGACTCGTGACCGGTGGAAGGCCGGTCCTCAGAAGGCTCATCCGGGCTTAAGACAGTGGCAATACCATTTCCATTGTCCGCAATAAAAATATTATAGGCGAGATATCCACCGCCCAAAATCAGCACCATCAAAACAGTAATTAAGGCAATGAGTCCTCCCCGGCTCTTCCTGCGGGGGGAATAGGAACGCTGATTACCGGTATGTTTTGTCCGATAGGTAGAAGCAGAAGGCGGCGTTACAGGAGATTGACCTAACGGGGGTGGCTCTGCAGCAAACAACCCCTTGATAATGTCGGCCTGGACCCAGTCATCCAAACCCTCGGTCCAAACATAGTCCGCCGGGCCGAAGGCACCTGCCTCGGCCTGGCGGAAAAGCTCTTCCCAGCTGTATGGGCCCTTTTGCTGCCCGTCTTTATAGAGGTACCATAATGAAGACATCTCAGGATAACCTCTCTTTTCAACGGTATCTGCTCATATGCAGATCCGGCATACTATAAAGTCATAATCTGTTCGAAGTAATTTGTAAAAGCAAACCCTGCAATAATGCCGAATACCGCCAGCAGCACTCCGAGCACCAGGCTGATTATGATCAAGATGCCCATGATCTTAAAATAGGTATTAAGATTAGAGATGAGCTTATTGAAGTTGACCGAGTAGCTGCCAAGGGCATTTTCGTAGAGCATGGCATCGGCATGGGTTTTGGCTTTTCGGAGCATCACCCCCAAAATGATGGTTATGATCCCCGGTATCGCTCCGACCACGAAAGCAAAAAGCCCGGGAATTGCCGACAGGACTCCTCCTATGATCGTCATGATCCCCACGAAGCCCATCCACTTGCTTAACTGCTCCAATTTCTCTGCATGGGCCGGGGCATTCTGAGCCCCTGCAGCTGCCGCCGGTTGAGGCGCAGCTGCTCCGGTATGGTAAGCAGCTGCAGGAGTTAATCCTTCCACCTGCCCGGCCCGGGTCCAGCTTTCCATACCGGCGGTCCAAACCATATCTGCCGGGCCAACCTGGCCTGCTCTTGCTCCTTCGGAAAGCTGTTCAAAACTGTAGGGTCCCTTTCGTTGTCCATCTTTGTAAACATACCACTGCGAAGCCATTTTTTAATTGCCTCCTTTTGCCCTGTTTAAGGGCTATTTAATATAATTATTTCCCTGGTCTGTATATATTCCTAAAATATCTCAAGCCAGTAATTTGCTGTTATTGTTTTATCCGCATCCATGGTAAAGGTAATCGAGCGGTTCGTATCGGAAACCGCACCCGTCCAGCTTGAAAAACTGCCTGCCTGCTCTGTGCTTTCAGGCGCTTCCAGGTGGACCTCCGTGCCCGCCTCGATGTCTTTTATCGTATAAGGCGTCCTGCCGCTATGGCCGGTTTTGCTGGTAATATCCACTCCAATTTTCATTGAAGGATCGTCTGCAGATGATTTTACCGACAGGGTATATTTTTCCGGCGGTTCTACCGGATCATCGGGCTCCTCAATTACTTCCGGATCGGCGACGTAATGGGCTGTTACAGCTTTTTCTCCATCCATGTTAAATGTTATCTCTCTGTTCTTACTTTCCACTGCTCCCGACCAGCTGTTAAAGCTCTTGCGCTCGGCACCGGAACCCAGGTATTCAGGGGCTTCCAGGTGGACATTGGTCTGCGGATCAATATCAACCACCTGGTAGTTTGTCGTACCTCCATGCCCGGTTTTGCTGGTTATATCAACGCCAACCCTATCGTCTCCCGTCGAGTTGACGGTCAGGGTATGGCCGGTGGGCATTTCAGCGGGATCAGGGACATAATTTGCCGTCACAGCTTTGTTGTGATCAACGGAGAAGTTGATCGATCGGCTTGTATTACTCACATCACCCGACCAATGGCTGAAACTGTGGCGATTATCTAATGAACCAACGTATTGCGGCGCTTCCAGGTGCACCCCTGTGCCCGCCTCGATATCCCCTATTGTATAAGGCGTTCTGCCGCCATGGCCGGTATCACTGGTTATGTTCCCCTCAAAACTTCGAATCGGCAGATCTGATTCAGCTGCCATGTTAACTCTTAGATTGAAAGAATCAGGATCAGGCTGAGTTGAGGAATAATGGGCATATAATGTGACATCAGAATCCATGTTAAAAGAAATTTCTGGGCTTGAACTGCTTAAAGTTCCTGACCATTTTTCAAAGTAATAATCTGTTAATGGTGACTCGAATAAGGTAGAAGTTAAAGTCCAAGGTGAAGTTTCTGGTGCTGTAAGGGTAACTGTTGTTCCCGGAGCTATTCCGTCAATTCGGTAGACGCCAGATCCTCCATGGCCCGTAGGGCTATCAATGTTAACTAAAAAAGCGGTACCGACTAACAGCGTATATCCGTCAGGATCATCAACATAATGCGCCCTTAGAGTTAAATTGCCACCCCTTGCTTCAACAGGAAAAGATATTGTTCGAGCAGTGATTCCGAACAGCCCCCACCTATCAAATCTCTTGCGCTGGCTACCGGAACCGACATACTCTGGAGCTTCCAACTGAAATGTTGACCCGGGGGCAACCTGTGTCGTGTAGTTTGTTGTGCCACCGTGGTCTGTAGTACTGCTCATAGGCACATCTGAGGCACCAACAGATTTCACATGGAACAGGTTATCCTGTTCAAGAGCTTGTTCTCCGGTTTCAAAATCACCACTTTCCTCGCCACATCTTTCAAATTCATAAATCAGCCAGGGCGTAGGTTTCCATATGTCAAATTCATAGACGTCTGTTTCGATAGCATAACGATCCCAATTCCAGAGCATATCCCAGCTCCAGTCTATCTCTACTTTTGGGTAGAGGACTTTTCCTTCTGATTCAAACACAAAATTCATGGCCAATATAAAACATCGGTCATATGGTTCGGTTAATTGGACTGTAAATTCAGCCAAAGCTTCTACAGCAACCAGGGCGGTTGCTTCAGCCAAATCATAATCAAAAATGTTAAAGTAAAGACCTACCTCTATTCCTCCCTTCGCGTATAATTCCCCTTCGATATTTCCTATCACTTCCAAATTGGAATCAATGTCTGCATAAGGTCTTATTGTGGCAATTTTAGGGAAGATCCTGCCTTTCTCTCCCCTAATCCCAGCCCTAACGTAAGCTCTTTGTTCAATTGTATATTCAAAACTAATATTTCCGTTAACATCAATTACAAGATATACACCTAATTTACACTGGCCGACATCCCCGATATCAAGCCCATAATTTACGAGGTTATATTTTATATCTTCTTCAAAGCTGATGTCTCCATTTATTCCGAGCTCAAATTCTTCACCTGCTGTGAAAGCAATATCAAAATCATCATCATATGTGAATAATCCCGCCTTATAACGCACATCTGCATGTGGAAGAATTAATTCAACTCTACCCTCAACAGTGATATCGCCATCAAAAAACTCATAATCAATCTCATAGATAAATTCTTCTTCCTCTTCTTCCTCTTCTTCTGAGTCAGCACCGGCAGCGTAAGCTGTTGGAGCTACAAAAGGTGAATTAACTTTCGAGGGTGATTGATCATTGCCACCTGACACTCGCCTGACGCCTTCAGCAACAAAAGCCTCGTTATCTACATTTAAATATACTGTTTGTTCCGGAATCTCAAAAGTCTCAAATACTTCTTTCAAATGGGCTCTTACCAGGGTATAGATAACTGTTTCCGGCTCATCTTCTTTTTCATATACCCAGTAAGCTACCTTCTTTTCAGCATGCACTAACATTTCTTTCGGTTCATAAACAGCTTCTTCTTCTTCTATTTCGATATATATAACTCTCTCATCCGTTCTTGCTTCAGCCTCCAATATTTTATCCGCCAGTTCATCGCTGATAAATCTAGCATGTTCATTCCAAACCATTTCAATATCTTCTATTTCAGCAGCATTTTCACCCAGCTCGTAATATTCAACCCGTTCGAATTCATAGGGCGATTTCTCGTAGTCTAACAATGGGCCTTCATGTTCGCCTTTAATTTCAGCCGAAGCACGGTGTATGAAATCATCGCCCCAGGGATTGAACAATCCACAGCTGCTTGCCAGCAAGGCCGTAATTAAAATGACCACAACCAAGCCTTGCCACTTTATTCTTGTCATAATAAACACCCCTTCGTATGTTATTTCTGAATCACTTTTCAGTAACATATAGCAGACCTTAATCACCGACAGGGCAAGAAAAACAGCAACCCCTGTAAGGTTGGCTTAGTTTCGGCCATCGCCCAGAAATCAATTTCAATCCGAAATATTGTTCTAAGCCACAGGGTACGGTTCCACCGTCTACCCTTCGGCCTTAAAGCTGCGCTTTAAGATACGTTCAAACCGTCCCCATGGCGCCGCTTTTCATTCAGCGAGGAAAATAGGCTGAGCAGTTAAATTCTATAAAAAAATGCGCTGCGTGTTATAAAAAACAATCAGTATCTCATGAATACATCAATAACCTCTTCCAGGGCCGGATGCTCAAAATGCATCAACATCAAGTTGCCATTTATTGATACTTCAAGATCCTGAAAAACACCGGTGCTGCGAGCTTCTTCCAGTTCTCTTAATGTTTCCTCTTCAGCAGTGTCCGGATCATAAAGGTAGAATTCCAGGTAACCGCCTTCCAGTCTCAAAGCCGCTGCATGTGCAGAACCGATCATGTCTTGATATTCAACTTCATAAACATCTTCAACAGCAAGACCTTGATTTCTGAAATAATCTATCAGCGCCACAAACTCATCATGCAAATGCTCGTATTCTATATCCTGCCCGTTACCAGCAACCTCTTCAATTACACCTTCCACAGTTTCTGCAATCTCATCCAGCCCCGGATCGGGTTCTTGCGAAATCTCGTCTGCAGTGCCGCCGCATCCCAATACCACGGCAACCCAAATAAGCGCCAATACCAGAAATAATGCTTTTTTCAACAAACTCAACCTCCTCTTTTAAATAACACCTTAACAGCCCTGGCAGCACGGTAAACAGCATCTCCGAAATTTCTTTCTAGCGAAAAGTGATTGATTCAGTTGTTCTAGAACTCGAGCTGTAAGCCTGGTAGATTTCCAGCAGCAGCTTAAAGGTTCCAAAGTCACCGTGGGTAAAAGATGCAACCTGGCTGTCCCAGGCCGGGTGTATAAATGAAGCTTCGCATATATATGCCGCTTTTCCACCTACGTTGCCCGGGTTTCGTTCGAAGCTAAGAAGTTCCCACCCGGGAACATTCTCTCCGGCCAGAGATCTTTTAAATTCGCTGTTGAACTCGGGATCGGGCAGGGTAAAAGGTACAAGAATTGGAACGGCACTCATGCTAAGAAAGCCGTAAGTATCCGGTTCCATCTCTGATCCGTTAGCTACTGCTTTTACGACGTTTCCACCATGATCAACCCACATGGTCCAGGCCGTTCTATCACCGCCGTTAACAGTAAAACTGCCCTCTATCTTATCAGCAGTAATCCCGTCAATCGTTTCAGTTCCCACGTAGTCGTACTTTGTTAAAGATTCTCCGTCATAACAGCCAGGGCTTATACCTTTCCAGCGGGC
>PUNU01000237.1 GCA_003551865.1 Syntrophomonadaceae bacterium | reverse complement strand
TTTTCAGGTGGCCTTATGCTTAAAATTCGAAAAACGGAGAGTCGGATCCGCTGCTAGGGGTCCACCAGTCGGAGACGCCTCCGCCGCTTAGCTTGTTTTCATAGGAGACACCGTATTTCTGGTTTAAAGCCCTGATAATTCTGTTGTACTCTTCTGTTAACTCCGCTTTTTCTTCTCTAGTAAGGTCCTCATTTTCATATTCTTTTTCTATTCTGTGCAGAGCATTCCTAGCCTGGTCAATTTCTCTCTTTTCCGCCATCGTTAACTCATCCCTGTCAGGTTCCGGAGCTGTCTCCGGTTCCGGTTCAGGTGTCGGTTCAGGTGTCGGCTCAGGTGTCGGCTCGGGAGCGTCAGTTTCTACAGGGGCTTCGGCTGTTTCTTCGAGTTCTTCTACAGGTTCTTTAGGCATGGGCTCCTCTTCTTCACCGTCCCGCGGGCCCGAGGTGCTGCGGTAGGATAAAAGCAGCCACTCAGGAAGACTGCCTTCCTCGACTGCAGCTTCTTCCAGTTCGGTTTCAGTTTGCGAAAGCAGCATTCCGCATCCGCTCAGGGGAAAAATAAAAACCAGCAAAAGCATTGAGATCAAAGCAGTTTTAAATTTGCTCATCGCGGTTCCTCCTTAAAGGGCCGTACATAAAAATTAAACCGGCATATTTATCTGATTTTTAAAACGAATTTGCTGCAAGCATTATACCCGATTGCCTGCCCGAATGCAATAGCGATAAAGTGCCGGGTAGTACCCTGGAAATGAACATGGCCATTAAAAAGCCCCGCCGTGTAATACTGCGGGGCTGTGCTGCTTGCAGGTTGTTTTTTTATCCGTTATTGAGTTATTTCACCATCCGGCAGATTTTTATAGTTAATTAGCTTCAAGGTTGTTTTAATAAGAGTAGTTTTTGGGGCGAACGCTATGTCGATTAAAACCAATCACTGCCCGGACTGCCTTCGAGATCAAACCAGTCGTCAGTATCTTCCATTTCTTCCACGGGGGTGCCGCGATCAAAAGTGACCTGCTCGGTTGTCCCGTCTGGATAGGTTACTGTAAACTGGCCGTGCGGGTCACCTTCAACCCATTCACCGGTCAGTTCACCTCCGTCGCGGGCCCATGTGCCGTATCCGTGCGGCACATTATTTGTGGCATCCCACTTGCCTGTATAGGTTCCTCTCTGGAAACGCTCATTGGTTACATCTATTATCTCCTGTTCCGGCTCCGGATCATCTTCGAGCTGTTCACCGTCAACTTCGCCTTCTACGACATGATCCCCTTCTGCCGGTTCGGGGGCGGGTTCCTCGGCGGGTTCCGGTTGCACTTCTTCTGGAGCCGGTTCGGTTTCCGTTTCATCTATTTCTTCATCTGCCTCGGGTTCTTTGGGCATATCTTCATCTTCTTCTACTTCCCGGGGTCCGCCGTTGGCACGGTGGTCGGCAAGCAGCCATGCAGGCAGTTCGCCATCCCCGTTAACCGCTTCTTCTTCCGGTTCGGCAGTGGGTGAAAACAGATCCTGACATCCGGCCAACAAAATAATAAGGGTTAGTGCCAGGATTGACACAAGCAGGGTCTTAAACCTGGGCATCTATATTCCTCCTTCATACGCCTAAAAAAATCAAACCCGTTGTTTGCTAAATATATGAGACCGGGTTTGTTGCTTGCATTATAAATGATTGACATAATAAATGCAACAGCCGGGTTTTTTTATGGTTGCCGGTTGCCGG
Organism: Syntrophomonadaceae bacterium; assembly: GCA_003551865.1. The sequence goes on along the minus strand of PUNU01000237.1, from coordinate 987 downwards.
TTATGTTATAATGTAATTCGAAATCTTGTCGCACGATTTTCTGCGGCAGGGGGCAAGAAATAACTCCCTGCAAATTAGGGATTTTCTCTTGCTTACTCTGGGCAGCAGGCCGGGCAGCACAGCTGTTTGACTGACCGGTGTTTTGTTTCCACAGGGTTTTTTGAATAGATTAAAGGTTTCGGGAGGAATAAGAATGCCTGATTTTAAAACATGTCCGTTCTGTCTCGAGGAAATCCCGGAAAAAGCGATTAAATGCCGTTACTGCGAATCAATGGTTGACGATATTCCGCCTTCGGCTGTTCCTTCTTCGACGGGCAGTAAGACCGGTGATATGCCAAAAGATAAAAGACAAAGAGACCCTCTGCCTCCGGAAGATTTCTACTACCAGGATACTCCGGAACAGAAAAAGGGAAAACGTTTCCTGGTGCCCCTGGTGATTGTGCTCGCGCTGTTGGTCCTGCTGGGAGCGGGAGGAGCCGGTTACTGGTTCTTTTTTGCCGGGCCCGGTGAAACGGCCGCGGATGTTGTGGACAGAGACTTTATGCTTGGTTCCTGGAAAGGCGGGTCCGGCAACAATGAAGTCTACTTCCAGTTCTTGCCCAATGACATGGTCAATGTTGCCGTGCCCCCTGAAGAGTACTGGTTTAGAACCCAGTTCCGGGTGATAGAAACAGAGCAGTACAGCTACCTTGAACTTTATCACGGCGGTGAAGATGAATGGGAAAGGACAGCCGAGCTGACTCCGGGTACGGAAGAAACTTTTACCATGGTTGATACCTGGGACAACATAAGAATTGACCTGGAGCGCATTTCCGATTCGGAATTCAGGGATGTTATTAATGAGCTGCCTTTTGAAAGGTAACGGATTTCTTAAGGGCAAAAGACAGGTGTGCCAAAAATCCCCCCGCGGGGGTATTTTTTTTATTGATCCGGGGCATGCTATAATTAACGGGGAGTTGAGTTGACAGATGCCAACCGACCAGGATT
>PUNU01000251.1 GCA_003551865.1 Syntrophomonadaceae bacterium | reverse complement strand
GGTTTCGATTAAATCATTTAAGTGATTTTCAGTCGGGGGGGCTGCAGCGTCCATCCAGTGGGTGCCGGACAGATAAAAGCGCATAGCCCCGCCGGGCATCGTCTGATCAATTTTAAATGGGATAATTGCATCTCCGGACTTCGCCCCCAGAATTAACTCATTGGTAACCATTTTTGAGTTGTTGGCGGCGGCGGAAAAAATCAGGACCATAACCGCTGCTGCTTTTATGGCAGTGGAACTGGCCGCCGACCATTTTTCTCCCGGATTGATGTCCCGGGGAGCAATCCAGCAGCTTATACCGGCCTTCTCCAGGGCTTGGCAAACAGTATTGGCCACGGGTTTATCCTGGGAAGAATAAGAGATGTAAACATCGTGAGCCAAGGTATCCTATGCCTCCGTTCTTGCGGGTATAAGTGTTCTCCCGGCCGGCAGATCTTAATTACCTATACTCATTTCTGTGATGTTGAATTATAGGGCAGCTTCAAAAATCGATCATCAGCAGGATCGAAAAAAAGCAAACCGTAGCAATATTTAATTACAGGAGCGATTAATACACCGATAGAAAGTCGTTTAATTTGCCACCCTCAATTTTTCGTGCAGTTGTAAATAATCCACTTTTGGTAACAGTTTTATTTATATTTCCAATATAACAGATCAATTTTGCGGGTGCAATAAACAAAAATTTGCTTTCCTCAGAAGGCACGTATTTATAACCTGGAGCAGGATAAAAAAGTATGGATAACGAAAATACATAATGTTTTCTGTTTAAAGGGCAAATATCATTGGCCGCCGTCTTGCTGTTGCTGCAGGTACCGTTTTGAAAAGGAAAGCTGCTTTGCGAAGGGCCGTGTTTTTTTATATATCTGCTAATAAAGGGGATCTGTCTGATGAAACTGGTCTATGAGGGGAAAACCAAAGATGTTTACTCCCTGGAAGACGGCAACTATCTGCTGAAATTTAAAGACGATGTGACCGGGGAAGACGGCAGGTTTGACCCGGGAGCCAACCGGGTCGGGCTGTCCATTGAGGGGGCCGGCAGGGCAGGGCTGCGTTTATCCAAGAAGTTTTTTGAGCTTCTGGAGGAAAAGGGCATTCCGACCCACTATATTGATGCTGATGTCGAAAAAGCGACCATGACGGTTAAACCGGCAGCCACATTTGGCAACGGGGTAGAAGTGATCTGCCGTTACCGGGCGGTGGGCAGTTTCCTGCGCCGCTACGGTATGTATATAAAGGAAGGCCAACCGCTGGACGCTTTTGTGGAGTTTACGCTTAAAGACGATGAAAGGGGAGATCCGCCGATAACCGAAGAAGGCCTGGATATGCTGGGCCTGCTTTCAGTGGACGAGTGCCGGGTGATTAAGGATTTGACCAGAAAAATATGCGGCCTTATCAAAGAGGAGCTGGCTAAAAAAGGGATCGAATTGTATGACATCAAGCTCGAATTCGGCCGGGCAGAGGACAGCGGGCAGATTGTCTTGATTGACGAGATATCCGGCGGCAACATGAGGGCCTATAAAGACGGCCGGCACCTGGAGCCCCTGGAGCTGGAAAGTTTGCTTCTTGAGAGCTGAAGATTAACCGCAGTCGCTTCCGGCTGCGGGACACTTTAACATATGTGTCTAAAATTGATCGAACCAGTCTTTGTCGGCTTCTACGCCCGGTTTTAAGTTGTTCATTCTGAATGAATCGGTTATTTCCGCTTTGCCTACGACCTTCATGTCTTCATAAATATAAGCACCGGACCAGGGACTGCTGATATCGGCATGGCGTTTGACTGTCCCCTGCGATGTGGCGGCCTTTTGTTCAATGGCGGTTTCGTCTCCGGCGAAGCTATTATCCGGATTGCCATTATCTTTTTCTGAGGGGTTATGCTTAACTTCAGGGGAGTTTTTTACTTTTTCCACGAAGCCGCTGTCATAATCGAATCCGTAAGAGCCCGGCTGGACGGTGTTGGCAGGATTTACTTTTTCATCAGCTTCACCGGGATTATAGAATGCACTGAGCACCGGGTTTTGTTTGTTTGTCCGGCCTGGATCAATGTCGCCATAGTTGGTCTCTGCCAGGGTGTTTAAGGGTTTGGTGCTTTCGGCCGGGGTCGTAACAGAAGAACTTGCCGTAAAGCTGATAGAAAACACGGCCAGGATAAAAACAGCAATTATGAGCGGGATAAAGCAATAATTGTTTTTCATCAGCACCAGGCCCCTTTGCTTTGAAGTTAAGCCCCTTGATCCGAAATTCCTTTTCTATTATATCATGGATTCGAAAGCCCCGGCTCCATTAGCCGGCTATTAAATTTGCAATCAGCTTTGTGCAATTAAATTGGTCTGCATGAGCATGCCGGCAGGTAATATCGCGGCTGTTTAGAAATATACCTTAAGGTGTAGAAAGCGGTGGGTTTAATATACAGGCCGGGCTTTATGGAGGTCGCTGTGAAGACAATCGGAATGCTGGGCGGCATGAGCTGGGAATCGACTCTTAACTATTACCGGGCTGTGAACGAAGGGGTTAAACAGGCTTTGGGCGGCCTGCATTCGGCCAGGGTCGTTTTATTCAGCGTTGATTTTGCCGAAATTGAAGAGTTGCAGCACCGCGGCGAGTGGGAGAAAACAGCGGAAATTTTAATCGATGCAGCCCGGGCGGTGGAGCGTGCCGGGGCTGATTTCCTTATTATCTGCACCAACACGATGCATCTGGTAGCTCCGCAGGTCC
>PUNU01000238.1 GCA_003551865.1 Syntrophomonadaceae bacterium | reverse complement strand
GACCATCAGGCCGTTTTCCAGTTCCAGCAGGTGGGTTTTCCTGTAAAGGCCCTCCCGGCCCATAGGGTGATCAGGAGGAGCGGAGGTATTGGAAGCGAGAACCGCCGTTTTTTCATGCGCATCGGGGTATCCGGCTTCTTCCAGGTAACCGACCAGCTTGTCAGGCCCGTAATCGTATTCATGATTACCAATAACCACGGCATCAAAACCGATTTTTTGCTTAATTTTCAGCTCAGCGGCATAACCGGCAGGAACAAGCCAGCTGTATGGTGAACCGCCGATAAAATCACCACCGTTAAGAAGCAAAACCGGTTCACCGGCGGCTTCCTTTTCCTGCCTGATTTCATTTACCGCCGAGGCAAGGCGTGCATAACCGCCGACGGTTGGATTTTTTCTTTCCGGATGAAAATCAACAGCCGGTCCGTGAGGAATCACTGCCCCGTGCTCGTCATTGGTATGCAGTATAGTGAGAAAAAATTCTTCATCGGGAGCGGCTCCCACCGGTTCCGCGCTTATAGCCGCAAAAACAATCAAAAACACAGAGAGCAAAAAAGCCGAACACATAATTACCGGCGTACGTGGACCGGTAGTAAAAAACTTAAGCATTTATACACCCCTCTTCCAATAGTAGCACACGTGTTGAAACCTTTTTTTATTTTACCACAGGTGGAAGGTTTTTAAGAAAATTTTTCCGGACAAAAAGGTGGCAGAGGTTCGAGAAAAACATCCATAATTCCTCCGCAGGCCATCCCTTCTTCAGCTGCCGCCTCTGCAGTCATCTCCAGCTTAAAAAGAACGGCCCGGCCCTCTTCCAGGCAGTTGAGCGCCTCCCTTCGCACTTCCGACTCGGCGCAGCCTCCCCCGATAGTGCCTTTAAGTGATCCGTCGGGGAAGATAATCATCTGTGATCCGGTTTTTCTTGGGGTGGAGCCTTGAGTGCGAACAACCGTGGCCAAAGCGGCCCGGGTGCTTTGGTTTTCGAGCCGGCAAAGCTCCTGCAGGATACTTTTCTCCACCGCTTCCTCGCTGCTTTTACTCCGCCTGACTTTTGTAATTTCAGCCAGGATACTGATCGCTATTTCGGCTTCTGTAACCGCGCCGATCGGCAGGCCGATCGGCGAATAGACCCTTTCCAGCAGTTCCCGGGGATAACCTTGTCCGGCCAGATCTTCCAGCTGGGCCTTTACCCGCCTCCTGCTGCCGATCATGCCAATATAGGCCGCCTCCCGGTCCAGTGACTTCTCCAGGCAGAGGCGATCATACCGGTGCCCCCTGGTAACGATAACCAGGTAATCCGTTGGAGAAGGATCCAGCTGATCGAGGGCCTTCTCGAATGGTTCACAGATCAGGCGGTTTGCATGGGGGTGCATTTGCGGAGAAACAAAAGCTGGACGATCATCGATAAGCACCGTTTCATAGTCAAGCTGGGCCGCCAGCCTGCAAACCGCAGCCCCAACATGCCCCCCGCCCATAATTATTAACCGGGGCGGCGGTGCATAAGCGTGGAAAAACAGCTCAAGCCTTTCACCTTCGTCATAACCGATTTTACCGACCGTGCTTTGCCCGGCAGCACTCAAGCTTTCCGCCTCGTTCTCGATGTGGGCGGTAGTCATTTCATCCAGCCCGCTGTAAATTATTTCTTTACCGGCCATAATAATTTTTCTGCCGACAACCGTCCGGTCCTGATCACCGCCGATCACGGTAATCAGCTTGGCTTCCCTGCCGGTTGTCAAAATTTTTTCAACCTGGTTGTAAATAGCCATACCAAAACCCTCCGGCGGAGCCACCGCACATGCTTTAATAATTTTGCCCTGCTTTGATTATACAGCATACAGCAGTCCTTTATAAAGTTAACTGCCAATTGCATCTAGGCCCTGTCAATTAAGTTTGTAAAGAGCTGTTGTAATAATTGTCAAATTACGCTCTTAATATGCTGACAGGGCACTGGCACCCCTGCTTGGCAGGGCCGGTTTAGGGGACGGTTCCATCGTTTTCTTTCGGCCTTCGCTGCGCTCAGGAACGCTCGAACCTTCCCCATGGCACCGCTAATTCCCGGATATTGCGTTGTAGTACTAAAAACTTTAACAATAAATGACCGGTCCGGCTTCAGCCTCTTTTAGCGGTACCCTTCCCGAGAGCAAACATTTCTCGTTTGCTGCGGATAAATAGCAGGTAAACAGTAACCGGTAGAGAATACTGACAAATGTAAAAATTTTAATCAAAGCAAGCCGATAAAAAGGAGGAACCAAAATGGCCGGCGTTAACTGGGACCCCGTTCTTATCTTTTGCTACTTGAGCGTTTTTTTATTGCTGGCTACGTTCTTGCGCAGCCGGATACCTTTCCTGCAGAAATTTCTTATTCCGAACAGCATCCTGGCCGGCCTGTTTGGTATTTTACTCGGACAGTACCTGTTCAGGGTGATTGACCCGAACGAAATGGGCGATTATGTTTACCACCTCTTGACCCTGGCTTTTATCGCCATGGGGCTGCGCGGTTCCAATGTCAAGCGCAGTTACGGCACTTTAACCACCATGGTTATTCACTGCAAAACTTATGCCGTCCAGGGCATCCTGGGCATGGTTTTTGTCCTAATCCTGATTTTTACTTATTTCCCCGACATTTTTCCTTCATTTGGCCTGCACCTGGTTATGGGCTTCGGCAACAATCCCGGTGTCGCCTACAGCTTTGGCCTCAACTGGGAAACCATGGGCT
>PUNU01000143.1 GCA_003551865.1 Syntrophomonadaceae bacterium | reverse complement strand
TCCACTCCTTCCTTGGCTTCTATGGCCTGGTGCAGGCCGTCGGAATAGCGGCGGCCGGGCATTAACCGGCCGGTAAATTCGTCCACTATAACAACCTTGCCGTCCTGGACCACGTAGTCTACATCACGTTCGAACAGCGAGTAGGCTTTAATCAACTGGTCAAAGTAATGGCGGTGTTCTCCGGCTGTTTCTGCCTCCGTCTCTTCAACTATATCCGCTTCGTCCTCATCAGCCTCTTCTTTACCTAAACGAAGCAGTTTTAACAGCTCAGGGTTGATTCTTTCCAGTTCACGGTAGCCTTTGTCTTTGATGTCGGCCAGCCTGGTGGCTTCATCGATAACATAGTAAAGTTCTTCATCGAGATGATTAAGGCGTTTTTCCGTCATTAAACGGTGCTTGGTGCGTTCCACCAGCTTTTCTACACCCTGCTCTTTTAATATTTTCAGCAGCTTTTTATTCTTGGGGGCACCGCGGCGGGCCAAAAGCAGTTTTTCCGCCGCTTCCTCACGGTTGCCGGAATCGAGATCACGGCGGGCACTGTTCAGCAGATCGCCGACTAAGCGGCCCTGCTTGCGGATTAAATGCTCGACCTCGTTTTTCCAGCGACCGTAATCTTCTTTTGTTTCAACCCGGCTGCTGATAATCAGGGGAGTGCGCGCTTCATCGATCAGGATGCTGTCAACTTCATCGACGATGGCATAATTCAGCTCGCGCTGGACCATATCATCTTTATAGATCACCATATTATCGCGCAAATAGTCGAAACCCAGTTCGTTGTTGGTGGCATAGGTTATATCGGCCCGGTAAGCTTCTCTTCGCCACTCCTGTTCCATGCCCTGGACTATCAGGCCTACGTTGAGACCGAGCAGCTCGTAAGCCGGGCCCATCCAGTGCCGGTCCCGGCGGGCCAGGTAATCGTTGACGGTAACAATGTGCACACCTTTGCCGGTCAGGGCATTGAGGTAAGCCGGGAGGGTGGCAACCAGGGTTTTGCCTTCACCGGTTTTCATTTCGGCAATCCGGCCCTGGTGGAGAACCACCGCCCCTAAAACCTGGACATCAAAAGGCCTCATCCCCGTCTTCCGGCGGGCGGCCTCGCGCGCCAGTGCAAAGGCTTCCGGCATAATATCATCGAGGCTTTCACCTTCCCGGAGGCGCTCCTTGAAATGTTCGGTTTGCCCGGGAAAATCGCTGTCGCTTAAGTTTGAAGCCCACGGCTCCAGCTCATTTACCCGGTCCACTACTTTTTGAAGACGGCGGACCTCTTTTTCGTTGGGATCGCCGAATATTTTTTTCATTAAAGCAGCCATTGGCATGCTCCTTTCTTTCAAGCAAACAAGTCAATAAAGAACCTTGCGGTTCCGCTCATATTCGCCAATATAAATATTATCACAGTCGGAGTGCTTCAAACAAGTTCCCGGTGAGAGTTTTTGAGGGGATCCAGTTCGCTGCATAAAGCCCAGAGGCTGCCCGAGACCAGGGAGTGGCCGCCGAGCACAACAGGAACAGGGCATTCCCGTGCCAGGCGGGTAAATTTTTTCAGCCAGGGATTTTCTATTTCTTCCCACAAACCCAGGTCGGATAAAAACCGTTCCCGGTCCGGCAGATCAAGCCGGTAGTGGCACATCAAAACCCTGCTGTCTATAAACGCACAGCGGGCTACCCGGGCCAGGTAATCAAAGAATTTTTCCAGGCCGCAGTGGTCAATCAAAAGGCCCATTAAAGAAATAACCTCATTCGCTTCTATCCTGCCCAGGGCTTTCATACCCCGTTCTTCTGAAAAGACACGCAGGCGCAGTTTCAGCACCGCATTTAACTTTTCGATAATCGGGGCGCCCACCCGGCCAACCAGGGCGACCTCTTCATATTCATCTCCCAGAACCGCCTTGGCCTTTTCCAGGGTGCTGTAATCAAGCTCCAGGCTCTCTACGGCCGCCCGTGTGCGTTTCCCGGCAAAAGGGCCGGCTCCTAAAACCATGAGATCGGAAGGCGTATCAATATCAAACAGCAGGCCGAGAGTGTGGGGCATAAGCTCCATCTCCAGGCCCAACTGATCGCGCAGGGTCATAGCCAAACTGTTATCCATCGACGGAAGTTCGGCGCCGGCAAAATTTTCCGGCACAGTAAAGGCAACCATGTCAACCGACTGGGTATTGTTAGTGTAAACGAAGCGCTCTCTTTCGAGCAGCTTACGGCAGATCATATCCAGTTCTGCGACCGATACCAGGGGGCAACCGGCACCGTTAAAACAAAATACCCTGCTCAGGTTGTGCTCCGCTATTGTCGACTGCAATTGTTTGCCAAAATGAAAGTCGTCCGGGGCCGTGGAGTTAAGGTATACTTTAGCTCCCAGGCATTCGGCGGGCTTAACAAGCTCAGGGCGGTTTGTGTAGAGGTAAATATCCCCCAGCAGGGAAGCAGAATTCATTTTTTCCAGGTTATCCAGCAGAGCGGCCTGGCGAACCCGGGCCATCATCTTCTCCACAGGGCTTTTCGGACTTGAACCCTCGAAGATGACGGCACTTACTTTATGACTCATCGGGTAAAACCTCTTCCTGTTATAAATGCGGACATCTTTTCAGCCGCCGGCCTATTTATTCAGTCTCTATCAACCCGTAATTGCCGTCTTTACGTTTATAAACCACATTAATGGTGTCATTGTTGTCGGCGTTGGCAAAGACAAAAAAGTTGTGCCCAATCATATCCATCTGCAGAATAGCTTCTTCTACGGTCATCGGCTTGAGAGGAAAACGTTTGGTTCGAACAATCTGAGGCTCTTCTTTTTCCATTCTTTCTTCCGCTTCCAGGGCGGCATATTTCTCGCTCATTTTGCGAGCGCCGCTCTGTCGAATAGATTTATTCATGCGGGTCTTGTATTTCTTAATCTGCCGCTCAAGCTTATCGACTACCATGTCTATCGAGGCATACATGTCACCTGTGGACTCTTCGCCCCTCAAGATGAGCCCGTTTAAATAGACGGTTACTTCTACTATATGTTCCTCGCGAATAATGCTCATTACTACCTGAACCTCGGTACTTTTATCAAAATGCTTATCCAGCTTGCCCAATTTCTTGTGGGCATAATCTACAAGCGCCGGTGAAGCTTCAATATTTTTTCCACGCACATTTATATTCATAACCTACAACCTCCTGTTGTATAGTATAAGCACAATATTACTATATTTATTATTCCGCAGTCCGGCAAAAAATCCTTCCAGAAAATTAGCGGCGCAGGGGGTTGTAAGCCAGCACCGCCCCGTAAACCCGGGCTCCGCAATCCTGAAGCACCGCCGCCGCCTCTTTCATCGTAGCCCCCGTGGAATAAATGTCGTCGATTAATAAAACCACCGTGTCTTGCGGCAGCGGAGACACAGCTCTAAAGGCTCCTTTTATGTTTCCGTAGCGTTCACGGCGGGATATGGTGGCCTGCGAAAAAGTTTCTCTCTCTTTAATCAGCATCCCCCTGCAGGGGACATCAAGAACTTTTGCCGTGTAGCGGGCCACCAGGGCGCTCTGGTTGAAGCCCCTTTCCTTTACTCGCTTTTTATGAAGAGGAACAGGGACAACCAGGTTGGGGCTGCAGTAATTCCGGCGAGAAATCTCCATGCCCAGCCAAAAGCCGAGAGGACGGGCCAGGCTGCGGTGTTTCCTGTATTTTAAGTCGTGGAGCAGGTGCCGCCACTGCTTTTCATACCAGAGCAGGGCAAACAGGGCATGAAGGGGAAAAGAACCGGTGGGACAGGAGCATTTATCTGAATTTTTTACAAGCCGGTCACAGCGGGGGCAGATCGGCCCTGCGGAAGAAAACAGCGGCCGGCATGATGAGCAGATCGGCTCTCCGTCCGCTCCCGGCAGCACTTGACTGCAGACAAGACAGCGATCGGGAAACAGCAGGTGTAAAAACTGGTCAAGTAAGCCGGGGGAAAAACGCCGGTCCGGGGGACCCTGATGCCTGAATTCCCCGCTTTTCAGCTCAGACATTTACATGATTACCGTATTGAGAAGAGCGCAAACGGCCGTCCAGGTAGGTAAAACGCTCTTCGGCTTTGTTATTGCGGACTGCAATGGCCAGTGCTTTTTTACTCCCCACCAGGACCGCCATTTTGCGGGCCCTGGTTATCCCCGTATAAAGCAGGTTGCGCTGCAGCAGCATATAATGCTGGGTTAGAACCGGCATAATAATAACCGGGTACTCACTGCCCTGGCTTTTATGGACTGAAACAGCATAGGATAATACCAGCTCGTCGAGTTCGGTGTAATCGTAAATTACAGGTCGGGGCTGGAGAACATCGCGGAATGTAACCACCACCTCTTTTTCTTCGTTGTCGATAGCGGTTATCAGGCCAATATCGCCGTTGAAAACCTCTTTCTGATAGTTGTTGCGAATCTGCATGACCTTGTCGCCCAGGCGATAGGTAATTCCTTTGCCGGCGGCCTCCAGCTTATTCCTGGCCGGAGGGTTCAGGGCTTCCTGCAGGAGCTGGTTTAAACGATCCACCCCGGCCGCCGTCTTGCGCATCGGAGTAAGGACCTGCAGGTCGAGCAGGGGGTCGAAAGGTCCATAGTTGGGCAGCCTTTCCCGGCACAGTTGAACAACCAGCCTTGCCGCCTGTTCAGGGTCTTCTTCATTGATGAAGAAAAAATCCTTGTTTTTAATATTTAGTTTGGGCATCTCGCCCCGGTTGACCCGGTGGGCATTGATGGTGATCAAGCTCTCGCGGGCCTGGCGGAAAATATAACCGAGGCGAAAACAGGGGATACTGCCGGCGCTGATCAAATCTCCCAGTACGTTGCCGGCCCCCACTGCAGGAAGCTGATCGACATCACCGACCATGATTAGACGGCAGCCGGAAGGCAGGGCTTTCAACAAATTATACATAAGCATCAGGTCAACCATTGAAGCTTCATCTATGATTACAACCCCGGCATCAACCGGGTTCTTTTCGTTCCGTAAAAACCGGAAACCCTCGCCTTCCGTATAGCTGTATTCAAGCAGCCGGTGAATGGTGAAGGCTTCTTGCCCGGTCGCTTCGGTTACTCTTTTAGCCGCCCGGCCGGTCGGAGCGGCCAACAAGACTTTTTGTTTAAGCTTTTGGAAAGTGGAAAGAAGGGCCTTAATCGTTGTGGTTTTACCGGTGCCCGGACCCCCGGTAATGATCAAAACACCGTTTTGCAGAGCATGTTCCAAAACGCTGAGCTGCTCATTGGTCAAATTCGGGCTTTCTTGCTTAACCGCACCGAGGGCCCGCTCAATTTCCACCGCAGGATAGCCCCGGGTTGTCCTGCCAAGCCTGGTAATCAACTGCGCAGTGCCTTCTTCAGCCTGGTAAAAAGGCGCATAGTAGACCGCTTCGCCGCAATCCTGCTCTTCACAAAACAGGCGCTTTTGCTCGATCATAAGGCGGAGCTGTTGATCGAAAAAATCTTCCCCTAAACTTTCACCGCTTATATCCAGCATATCCTTTATACGTTCAAACAGCTTGGTGCGCGGCAAAAAAACATGCCCCTGTTCAGCGGCCCGGCTAAGGGTATAGGAAATTGCCGCCTGGACCCTTACCGGGGCGTCTTCGGGGAGACCAAGCTGCCTGGCAATTTTATCTGCAGTTTTAAAACCAATGCCAAAAATATCTTCCGCCATCCGGTACGGGTTTTCCTGGACCTGCTTGATTGTATCCGCCCCATAGCGACGGTATAGACGCATGGCCTGCCCGACACCAACACCGTAACCCTGCAGAAAAACAAGGACGTTTTGCACGTCCCTGTACTGGCGGAAGCTTTTTAAGATACCGGCCGCCTTTTTGGAACCAATACCTTCGACTTCTTCCAGGCGGTGCGGTTCATTTTCCAGCACGTCCAGGGTATCGAGGCCAAAATGATCTACAATCCTGGCGGCAGTTACCGGGCCAATGCCTTTGATCAAACCCGAAGAGAGGTAGCTTTTCAAGCCACCTTTGGTCTTGGGCATAAGGCGTTCCCACTGTTCAACCGCAAACTGCTTGCCATAGCGGCTGTGGACCTGCCACTGCCCGCTTACTGCCAGGCTTTCGCCTTCCTGCATGGGCGGAAAATTGCCGACTACAGCAATTATGCCGCCGTCCCGGCAGCGCAAACTACCGACCAGGTAGGCGTTTTCTTCGCTGTAAAACCTGATCTTTTCCAGGGTCCCCTCAATCCGTTCCAGCAGGTCGTCCCCCCGTAACCGATATATCCGCCTATTGGCGGCAATCCAGCGCCCTGTCAATTAAATTCGGTTTCTTTGTTGAATTTCCCTTCCGCCTGTTTAATTCCGGCAAAAAGAAAAAAATTTCCCGGCACCCAACTTTATTGCAAGCCCAATAATCCTCTGCCTGTTCCACGCCTTAGCCCACCCCTTCAAAGAAAAAACCGCTGAAAGAGGATGTCAGGCCAATTTCCACCGAACTTGCAGTGACTGTGCCGCAGCCTGCCGGCTGGTTTTTAACCGGCCGGCGGCAAAGCGGATTACCGGTTTTTTTCAGGCAGCGAATTGTAAAAAGTTGAATGCCGGGCTCCTATCGAAATTGCCGGGCTATAAGCCCTGTTCGCCAGAGCCGGGAGCTTGAACCTTCACCTATGTTCTCCTGGAAGGAAGGGCCTCTTTTAGCTGTTCCACTTTATCCAGCCTCTCCCAGGGAAGATCCAGTTCGGGCCGGCCAAAATGACCGTAAGCGGCAATCTTCTGATAGATCGGCCTGCGCATCTCCAGCTTTTCAATAATCGCAGCCGGGCGCAGGTCAAAGTGCTTGCGGATCATCTCTTCAATCAAGGGAACCGGCACTTTTTCCGTGCCAAAAGTTTCAACAGCCAGCGAAACCGGTTGAGCAACACCGATAGCGTAGGCTATCTGCAGCTGGCACTTCGAGGCCAATCCCGCGGCAACTACATTTTTCGCTACGTAACGGGCTGCATAAGAACCGGAACGGTCAACCTTGGTCGGATCCTTGCCGGAAAAACAACCGCCGCCGTGAGCGCCATACCCGCCGTAAGTGTCAACAATAATTTTCCTTCCGGTCAGGCCGGCGTCACCCTGCGGGCCACCGACGACAAACCGCCCGGTGGGGTTGATCAGGTACCTGGTTTTTGAGTTGATCAATTCCCCGGGAACAATCTCGTGGATGACATGCTCGATAATATCTTTTTCGATTTGTTCCAGGGAGACCTCGTCACTGTGCTGGGCCGATACGATAATTGTTTCCACGTGCACAGGTTTTCCATCATTGTAAGACACGCTCACCTGGGTTTTGCCGTCCGGACGCAAATACTCAAGCACGCCTTCTTTGCGCACAGCAGCCAACCGCTGGGCCAGCTTATGAGCCAGGGAAATCGGCATCGGCATTAGCTCCGGAGTTTCTTCACAGGCCACACCAAACATAATGCCCTGGTCCCCGGCGCCGATTTTATCGTAATCATCGGCTGTCCCCTTACCCCTGATTTCAAAAGCTTCTTCTACGCCCTGGGCAATGTCCGGAGACTGTTCGTCGATTGAGGTGATCACCGCACAGGTGTCACCGTCAAACCCGAATTTTGCCCTGGTATAGCCGATATCTTTTACCTTTTCCCTTATCACCTTGGGAATATCGACATAACACTCTGTGGTAATTTCTCCACAAACCATGACCAGTCCGGTGGTGACCATTGTTTCTGCGGCTACCCGGCCCAGGGGATCCTGATCCATAATAGCATCAAGGATGGTGTCGGAAAGCTGGTCGGCCAGTTTGTCCGGGTGACCTTCTGTCACCGATTCCGATGAAAATAGATAATTTTTCTGATGCACTGATTTTCTTCCTCCTTTGAAACTATTTTAAATAATCCTGTGCAATGCCTTTAAACGAAAAAAGCCCCTTCCCTCAAGAGGCCTTCATGGCACCTCTCATCTCCCGGGAATCTCCCGCGGCAGTTAGCACCGTGATCACAAGATCCGGTTGCCGGGATTCATCGGGGCCGTCCCTCCTCCACTCTGGATAAGAGAAAACTATTTAATTTAACATAAGTATATAGGAAATAGAGAGGGGAGTCAAATAATTTACATTAATTACCATATTTATGGCTGACCATTGATGGGAGTAAATTGTGTTTATTGACAGGGCACCAGCCCTTATAATTCACCGCGATCAACTACGGCAAACCAGAGTTCACCGGAAGCAACGATTTTTCCTTCCACCCTGGCCTCGGCTTCGCCCCTGCCAATATTGCGGCGCATGCCGGTCATGGTTACCGACAGCTCAAGCCGGTCACCCGGCCTTACTACCTGTTTGAACCTAAAATTATTAATACCGGTAAATAGGGCCAGTTTGTCCTCGTTTTCAGCTGTGCTCAATACAGCAACAGCCCCCACCTGGGCCAGTGCCTCAACAATAAGTACACCGGGCATCAGCGGCTCGCCGGGGAAATGACCCTGGAAAAAAGGCTCGTTGACAGTTACATTTTTTGCGCCAACCGCTTTTTCACCGGGAACAACTTCGCTAATCCGGTCGACCATCAGAAACGGGTAACGGTGGGGTAAAACCGACAGGATTTTGTTAACGTCCATCTGTTTTCCGGTCATCCGCAGTTTCTCCTTTCATGGCAATCAACTTCCCCAATTCAACCGGGTCAACGCTTGCTTTTATTTCCCCTGTGCTTTTTTCAAAATAGAAATAACTTCAGAATCGTCGACCTGGTTAAAACGGCGGTAGAACTGGCCCACTGCAGCAAAATGAGCAGGAGCTTCCAGGTAAACCAGCTCGTCAACTTCCCCGTCCAGCCTATCAAAAGTATCGGGGGGACCGACAGGCACGGCCAGGACAAGCCTGGCCGGCTTTTTGTCCTGCAGGCTGCGCAGAGCGGCCAGGAGCGTATAACCGGTGGCTACTCCATCATCGATCAGGATTACCAGCCGGTTATCGGGAGCAGGCAGGGGATAATCACCGCGGTAAAGCTTCAAGCGGCGCTCTATTTCCTTCTTTTCGCTTTCGGCAGTTTTTTTGATGTATTCTTCATCAACCTTTAACCTGGAAACAAGTTGGTCATTAACCATTACAAATCCGTCACCGGTTACCGCTCCAATAGCCAGCTCGGGTTGATAAGGAGCGCCGATTTTGCGGGTAATAATTAAATCCAGGTCACCGCCCAGGCGCTCCCACACCGGGGCCGCCACAGTAATTCCTCCGCGGGGCACGGCCAGTATTAACGGGTTCCGGTCCCGGTATGTTTCCAGTGCATCGGCCAGCTGTTCACCGGCCTGATGTCGGTCGCTAAAAACCATCCCCATCAACTCCTGGTGCTCTTTCAATTAATTTTGCCCGGTTTTTATTTGCAGTTATGGCAGGCAGGCACTTAATCGCCTATGCTTACGACAAGCGGTCTGAAACAACTGATAGGGAAGGGCGGGTCAACCCATATTTGTCTCCCTGGCATTTACGCTTATCCAAATCTACAGCTGTTATTCCTCAGCCTGTCCGCCTTTAGTAAGCTTAAGCTATGACCGGCAGATGCCCCGGCGCGCTCCATGTAAAGCGCGCCGGTAGTCTGTCTTATCAATATCCCGCCCTTTGTTAAGGAAATGGAGCCGCTGCTTTGGATTACTACAGAGAAAGCGACTCGAACAACCGCTTCGATGCCTTTACCGCTTCAGAATCCCCGGGGAGTTTTAAAAGCGGTTGTCCGTTTAGATCGTATTCGGCAACCGTGGAATCGTAGGGAATCTCCCCAAATAAATCAAGGCCGCTTTGAGCAATCTCTTTTTCCAGCCGTGCTGTTTCTCCGTCGCGCCCGCGGCTGACAACCAGGCCCATTTTTGAAACAGCGATATTGACATGGTTGACTATATCCCTAACCCGGCCGCCCGAACGGATGCCGCGCGCTGTGGCATCGGAAGTTACCAGCAGTAAATCAACCATCGGCAGCAGACGGCGGCTTAGATGCTCCAGTCCGGCTTCGTTATCAATAACGACGTAATCATAGTTTTTACTTAATTTCTCCAAGTAATTTTTCAGCAGATCATTGGGATAACAATAGCAGCCGGGGCCCTGGGGATTACCCATAACCAGTAAATCGTAGGATTTTTCTTCAACCATTGCCTGGTTAATACGATATTCAATAAAGATGTCCTTCGACATGCCCGAGGGGATAGCGCTCGGGTTTTTGGTCTCTTCAAGAATGGTCCCGATTGTTTCTTCCAATTCCAGGCCGAGAGCTTCGTTCAGGTTGGCATTGGCATCCGCATCGACAGCAAGAATGTCCTTTCCCTGCTTTTCCTCAACGAGATAGCGAACCAGCAGGGCGGCCAAGGTGGTTTTTCCGGTTCCTCCCTTCCCGGCAATAGCTATGTGTTTTGTCATATTATACTCCTCCTCTATTATATACATAAACTCAAACCGCTTATTAGCTGCGCCTTCAGGTACTATCGAATCGTGGGCCGGCTTTCAAAAAAGTTTTGCCGGGCTGATCAATGCCCGGTATTAACTGCTGTTTACAACCGTCCGTCTATGACTTCTTCAAGCTGGGCAATAGTACTGCAGGGCCACATTTCCACCATCTCAGCTGCCGAGCGGGTTGAACGGTACTCGGCCCACTGCTCGGCGGGCAGGGGGTTGAGCCAGATAATTCGCTTCACCCGATCATTTAACCTCTGCAGTTCTTTCAAAGCTGTATCGATCGCTACTGTTTTTGTATCGCTGACCACGATAACGGTCGTCCTGCCGTTTAAAAGATCGGGATATTTACTGCGCAGCGCCTTAAGTGATGAACCAATATTGGTCCCGCCGCCCCAGGTTTGACTGTGCCGGACAACTCGATCCAGCAGCTGCCGAAGGCCCGTCCGGCCTTGCAATTCAGGGGTCAGGTTCTCCAGGGTGTCGGAAAAACTGAAACAAGACAGATCACGAATCGCCTCCTGCAGCCCATGAAGAAAATGAATAACAAAAGTGCTGTAACGCTTCATTGAAGCGGAAACGTCACAGAGTAAAAGCACCTGCTGCTTGGAACGCCTCCTAGGCCGGTGTTTCAGCTTAAATATCACACCACCGAAACGCATATTCTCACGCATCGATCGACGAAAATCAAGCGCTCCGCTGCGCGGTCCACTGCGCCGGCGGCGCAAAATTTGAAAAGCCAGCCGCCGGGACAGTTTTTTTAGCAGTTGTTCGGCGGCCGACAGTTCAGAAGTACCGATGGACTGAATATCCATTTCGCGCAGGGCATCTTCCCCGCCGCCGGAGCCGGCTCCATCTCCGCTGGAATAGCTGTTTGAAGGCCGTTTCTCCGGTTTTCCACTGTTATAATTCGAACGGCAGTAGCGCAGGTGGCTTTTAACAATATTCTCCAGAAGGGGTTTGAAGTGCGGTTCGACGTTTTTCCCGGTTTCCGTTTTATGCAGAAATTCCTGCAGTCTGCCGCGCTGCTCCCGGGAGAGAGCGCTGTACTGCCTCAGTTCTTCAGAACTAAGCTGGAGGGACTCTCCTTTAAACCGCAGCTCATCGGCCGCCTGCTCCATTTCATTTTCCAGCTTTCGCCTGCGGCGGCTCATTTCCTTCGCCCTGCTGCGGTGGAGCTCGGGAGGGACAAAAAAGTGATCGAAGACTCGATTGAACACCGCCTGATCACGCCTGCTTTTTACCAGTGCGGCCTGAAGGGCACAGCGGCACTCTTCTCTTTTCGAAAGATCTACTCTTTGGAGGGCTTCCATGGCGTCCATCACTTCGGTTGTGCCAACAGGCAGACCTTCCCGCCTTAAAAGGCCGGCAAAAGCGGCCAGGTTTTCTTCAAAGTGGTTTTCCGGCATTTTTTCTTTTAACGACACCGGCCAATCTCACCGCCGCTTTCGGGTTTCTGGAGAAATTTATCGATTCCTTCCGGGCCTATTTCCCGGTGAAAAAGCTGTTGATCGGAACGGGTCTTGAGCAGCAGGTTCAAGGTGCCGGCAACCAGGCTGCCGTCAAGCTTTTCACGGTGCAAAGAAACCAGGGCCCTGGCCCAGTCAAGGGTTTCTGCAATGGAAGGTTTCTTGCGCAGATCGGGCTGCCGGCGCAGTTGAGCAACCACCCGGGCCATGTCCCAGGCCAGCCGCTCAACTGTATCAGGGACCCTGGCCTTAATAATCTCCACCTCTTTTTCAACAGCGGGAAAATCCAGGTAAAGATAGAGACAGCGCCTTTTTAGGCCGTCGGAAAGCTCACGCTCACTGTTGCTGGTTAAAACGACAACCGGTATGTTTTGGGCCTCTACGGTGCCCAGTTCGGGAATTGATACCTGGAAATCGGAAAGGACTTCGAAGAGGAAGGCCTCAAATTCCGGATCGCATTTGTCGACTTCATCGATTAACAGTACCGGGCTTATTTCAGACCGAATTGCTTTTAAAAGGGGACGCTCCAGTAGATATTGATCGGAAAACAAGTCTTCTTCTCTTACCTGCTCGTCTTCAAAATTTCTATTCATCTGGATGCGCAGAAGCTGGCGCTGGTAATTCCATTCGTAAAGGGCCTTGGTTTCATCCAGCCCTTCGTAACACTGCAGGCGGATCAGTTCCGTCTCAAGTATTTCAGCCAAAACTT
>PUNU01000091.1 GCA_003551865.1 Syntrophomonadaceae bacterium | reverse complement strand
GGAAGCTGGCTCCGTCAATGCAGTCGCCGTCGAGAGCCAGGAAAGGGATTCCTTTTTCTTTAAGCTTTTTCTTCATGTAAAGAGTGCCGCCGACCGACTGGCGGCAGCCCCAGTGTGAAAAGTGGATTACTCCGTGGGCTCTGTAATCGTTAAAAATCTTTTCAATCCAGTCCAGGCGGCGGTCGATGGGGCCCAAACCGGGGTGGGCAAGAGCTTTGCGGGCCAGGCTCATAAATGGTTTTTCCGGATCAAGAGGGGGCCAGTAAACCAGGTTCATCTCTTCAGCTACAATTTTTTGCTGCAGTTCTTTTTCCAGGTGGGCAATTAAAGCCGGAGAGTGATAGGGGCGCAGGTGCAGCCAGATCAGCCGGTATTCTTCCGGCTCGAGGGCGGCATTCTGCTTGCCTTTGGCTTCGATCCTTTGTTCCAGCTCGGCGGCAAGGGTGCGGTATATCTCGGGGGTGTCGGGGTGCCCCTGCCCCAATAAGGTCAGATAAACATAGGCCAAACCTTCTTCTCCACCCATCGGGCAGGGCACATTTTTACGCAGACGGTTGGCTTTTAGCTGGTAATGCCGGCCCCGGTTGGAAACTTCAAATATTTTTTCAAAACGGGTGCGTTCAAGCTTATGCCCGGTCTGCTTTTCAAGGTCGCCGGCTATTTCGGCCAGCTGACCGGCCACGTATTGCCGGGCTTCTTCGCTGTCTCCGGCGGGTACGTCCAGGAGGTACAGCGGCTTGTTGTAGCGCCGGGCCTTGTACTGGAAAAGACGGGGTGCTCCGTCGCATAGATGAGAACTGGCCAGCAGGAAGTCCGGAAGGGGAAAATATTCCAGGGCGGTTCCCGCAGCGGCACAGCGGTGAAAGGAACAGCTGTCTGTCGCAAGCCCCATATGATCGGAGTGCTTAAGCAGTTCGGGGGCAACTTCCAGCGAGGCCGTAACACCGGCTGCCGCTTCAGGGGCGAACGGGATCATGTCGAACAGGTAGATCATTTCACCGGGAAAGAAAGCGCTGGTCCAGGCGACCGGTTTTTCCCGTCTGTAAGCCTGGGCGGCCTGTTCCAGCCCCATGGCGGTCATCTTTCGTTTTGCTTCAAAAGCAAAGTTGTTTTTACGCAGGAAAACTTCCCTGGCAAAGCGGTAGGTTCCCGGTGAAGCCAAAAGTTTTCGGCCCAGCCGGCCTTTTATTTTGTCTCTAAATAGCTTTTGAGGATTCATCATGCACCCCTTCTAGGCGAGAATTTCCAGGAAAGCTTCCACCCTGGTCTTAAGCTGGCCCAAATCTTCTTCGCCCAGCTCTGACTTAATCTGCAGATGTGGAACATCTTTTTCGGCTATTAAATCCAACAGCATCAGGTAATCGTAGTGGCACATGTCACAAAAGAGAAGATCGTGGTATATTATCCCCCGCACGTTAAAGCTGTCGAGCAGCTGCCGGTAGTAGTTTTCACGCGCATCGCGGTTAAATGACCGCGGGCAGGGCAGTTTTTCCAGGTAACTGCGGGACAACGCTTCCAGGATCGCTTTCCGTGAAGACGGACCTGGCGAGGTGAATTCCGGCTGTGGATTCTGCAGGTAACGCATTCCGGTACAGTTTTCGGGATAGAGAATAAATTCTTCATTTGCGGCAAGCATTTCTACCAGGCCTTTTGGGGGCAAACCACCGGCAAGAAGAAGGGCGGTTTTCTTCGGACCGCCCCGGTTATCAATGGGGCCATTTTCTTTAAGTATGGCGGCGAGTTTTTGGTTAAAATTAACGGGACAGGTGGAGGCCGCTTCTCCGGCCAGGCCGTAAAAGCCCAGCGGGTAGTTTTCTTTTAGAACTGGGCCGTTTAAATCGATCAGTGTTTGTAAAAGTTTATTTTTTCGGCGGTAGACCTCGACGGCCTTTTTCAGCCGTTCTTTAGAAGGATCCCTGCCTTTTTCGCCGAGGTGGTTCGCCAGCAGTTCCAGTTCACGGGTAAAAAAATCAACCGCCGCCTGATCCTGTCGGCGGGGCACATCGAGCAGGTGGACGAATATGTCGGCTTCATCTTTTAGAATGTTGTAGAGGTGCATCATTGCATTACAGGAGTTGGCAATAACCAGGCCGCTTAGATCGCTGTAAGCATTACTGCGCAAATTGCCGAGAATTTTTCGCGGATAAGGGCATATGTTGGGCGGCAGGGCATCTTCCACCGGCGCCGCTGGGCCGGTGTTGAGAGGAAGCAGGCGGTAGGGGGTAAAACCGGCGGCGTAGATTATTTCTTCCGGCGTATATGTGCAAAACCATCCCACTTTTTCGGTTCGGTGTTCCTCTCTATTTGTCATCATAAAACCTCCGCTGTTTACTTCAACTTTTTACTGTTTCAAGGTGCTGTTGCTTTCCCGTCTGATGCATTCCGTCGAATTTAGTTCGGGCTGTAAAAACACCCGGGGAGCCGGTGTATTTAGTTAAAAAAGTGAGAAGTGAGGCAAAAACCTCGGGCTTCTCACTTTTCCTTGAGGCCTTACTGCCTGGAAGTTTAGGCATGAACTTCTTCTTTGGATTTGGATTTCTGCAGTTCTTTCCATTTCTTGTCTGATATATCCTTCCAGGCCGCCGCCCTTTTATCCATCTTTTTCGATGCTTCGCCGAGCATGATAGCGTCTGCTCCTTCATAAGTGGGGCGTGCGTCTGTTTCTTCAACAATCTCCCGCAGTTTTTCCGGCACGTCGATCAGGGGGCACGGCCTGAGCAGGTTT
>PUNU01000047.1 GCA_003551865.1 Syntrophomonadaceae bacterium | reverse complement strand
CTGCGCTACCTGCTGAGCATGTCCTTCCACCGGGTCGTCTTCCCCCTGCTTTCAAGGCTGCAGCATGACCGGGCCAGGCTTGCCGAGGCTTATTACAAAATGACGCGCTACATTTCCCTGGCCGCCTTCCCCGCCTTTACCGGCATAATGCTCACCGCCCACCTGTTTGTGCCTGTTATATTCGGCGCACAGTGGACAGACAGCATTATCGTCTTCCAGGTGTTTTCCCTGACCCTGATCTTGAAGATGCTCACCGGCGTCCTCGGCGCCAACCTGCTTTACTCGCTCAACCGACCGGACACGGTTTTTAGCGTAGACCTGGTCACCGACCTGGTCTATATCCTGGCTCTGCTTTTCTTTGCGCCCTGGGGCATCCAGGTGGTCATAATGCTTTACGTTATCTACCAGGTTATCAAGGCCCTGGCCATGCAGGTGGCCGTGCACAGGCAGATCGCTTTACCCCTCTCCGGTTACCCGGTTAACTTTAAGGGCCCCCTGGCTCTCTCCCTGGCGATGGCCGCGGCAGTATGGGGCTTCCAGCAAGCGGCCGCCGGACTCGCCCCCGCTCCCCTCCTTGCCGGTTCCATCCTTGTAGGCGCAGCCGTCTACCTGGCCCTCACTTATATTTTTGCCCGGGACAGCATCAAACAGATCAAGGAGTTGACCATTAAGCGCACTCCGGGCCGCTGAGCAAAGTGGCTTTTTGTTTGCCCGCTTCAGGCAAAGCAGGACCGGCCTCACGTCTTTGCAAAGCTAATAGCGGTAAGTGCGGGTGGAGAAAAGCTTCGGAAAGCTGTTTTTGGCAATGTTGAGAAGCATATGGAAAGAGCGCTTCCGGCCCGGGCAGTACTCCCCTTCCCCCGCCGCCGCTTTCAAATACTCCAGCACATGGCGGACCGGCTGCCGGGTCGGAAATAGCCGGCGGAACATGTAAAAAGAAAGGTTACAGCCGCCGCAGTAAGAGGCCAGCTCATCGGCTCCGCTCTTCTGCGCCTGCCACAGCTCCCTTGCACCGGCAAAATACATGTCAAGAGGACTGAAGCGGTTAACCCCGGCCGCCAGGCCGCAGCAGAGCCCGTCTCTGCGGTTATATTCCATCTCCTTAATATCCGCACCCGTCTTTGCCAGCAAACAGCGTGCACTTTCTGTTACCTGCTCGCCGAGGATCCGCCCGTGGCAGGAGTCGTGCACGGTTACCTCCCGGTTCAGTTTCTTCTGCAGTTTGATCTCTTCCGCTTCGATTTTCTCCAGCAGGTAAGTGAGCAGGTAGCCGGTTTTAAAGTTAAAATCAGCCCCGAACTGCTGCGGCAGCACGTTGGCAAACATGTTCAGGCAGGCCGGGCAGGCAAAAAGCATCGTGCCGATCTGCCTGCCCCGGTAATACTCGGTCAGCTTCCGGGCCGTCTTCTCCACCACGTCGAAAAGCCCCGCCCGGAAAAACATCTCCCCGCAGCAATGCTCCCACTCGCCGGAGATCACCAGGTCCTGCATATAAGAGGCGTCGGCCAGATGGGGCAGGGCCATTAAGTTACAGCCCGGGTAGAGGACAAATTCCCCTTCCGGCTCGGTCTCCCGCCATCTTTTAAGCATGGCCTGTTCCCGGGCGCCCATCTTCTTGACGATGTCGACCCGGAAATCGGGCTGGGTGAGGGGCATCACGTATGCTGCCCTGGCCGGCAGGCCCCGCTGCCGGTAGCGCTCGTACCACTGCTTTAAAATTAGCTCGTAAGGCCGGCAGTCGTGCGGGCAAAAAGCGTTGCAGGCGTAGCAGCTGATGCACTTCTGCATTACTTTTCTGGTGGGCAGGCCTTCGATCAGCCGCTTTTTTTCCTCCACCGCTTCTTCCCTTGTAAGCTTGATATAGCGGCACCTCAGAAGGCACTCGCCGCAGAGCTCGCAGCGCTCGTAGGCAAAAAAATCAAAGCGCCCGGGCACGCTTAAAACACGCTCGTCTCCCACTTTCACCCCTCCCATTTTTCCTGTATTTTTTAAAATTTGTCCCAAACAAACCCTTGATCTATGTTATAATTAATTCTGACCCGAAAGCTAAACCCCTTTAAAAACCCTGGTGGTGTTACTTTCATGTATACCGAGATTGCCGAAAAAATTTACTTCGTCGAAGGCGAAAACCGCGGACGCTACCCTTTCGCCAACTCTCTTTTAATCGACGACACCCTGAAAGTGCTGATCGACACCGGCCTGGGCCCCGAGCGGATCAAACGGGTCGCAGGCGACCGCAGCATAGACTTGATTTTATTGTCGCACGGTCACGAAGATCACATCTCCGGCAACCCTCTATTTCCCCGGGCCAGGGTGGCCGTGCACGAACTGGACACCCCTGCCGTGGAAAAAGTGGAAAACCTGGTGGAGCTGTTCAATGTTGCCGGAACGGGGCTGGAAGAGTTTGCCTACCGCTTTGTTGAAGAGCTTTTCCAGCTGCAGGATTCCCGGGTCAACCACAGGCTCTCAAACGGCCACCATTTCTCCCTCGGCACATACAACCTTTACACGATCCACACCCCCGGCCATTCGGCCGGGCACTGCTGTTTTTACCTGCCCGAAGTACAGGTAATCTTTTTGGGCGACCTGGACCTTTCTTCTTTCGGCCCTCTTTACGGTTACCGGGACTCCAACATCGACCAGTTCTTAAGCTCTATCGAACGGGTCCAAAACTTCGACTATAAAACGGCCGTGACCGGCCACAAGGAGCCGTTTTACGGCCGCAAAGAAATCACCGACCGGCTAAACAACTACCGGGACAAAATATTTGAGCGGGAAGAAAAACTGCTTCAGTCTTTAAAGCGGGAGAAAACTCTGGAGGAAATAACAGCGGAGGCCATAATTTACGGCCGCTTTCCCGAACCGCAGGCTATGTACGAGCTGATGGAAAGGACAATGATCAGCAAGCACTTAGAGCGCCTGACCGCCGCCGGTCAAGTCACAGAAACGGGCGGCAAATACATCGCCGGCGGTTAAAAAAGCGGCATTATTTAATACCTGATCACTTCCGCATGCAAAATTTCCACCAGGACATCGACCAGCTGCGGATCGAACTGCCGGCCCGCACACCTGCGCAGCTCGGCAATTATTTCTTCTTTGTCCATCGCCTTTTTATACTGCCTGCCGTTGAACATGACATCAAGGGCGTCCACCAGGGTGGTAATCCGGGCCAGCAGGGGAATATCTTCTCCTGCAAGCCCCTGCGGATAGCCCGATCCGTCCCAGTGCTCGTGGTGGGCGAGGATCTCTTCGGCCACATGGGCAAATTCCTCGGTACTGCGGGCAATCTTGAACCCGGTTTCCGGATGCTTTTTAATAACCGCCCACTCTTCGTCAGTCAGGGGACTTTCCTTGGTCAGTATTTCTTCGGGGATTTTAATTTTTCCAATATCATGCAGGGTGATCAACAGCTCCAGCCGGTTCAGCTCGCTGTCCGGCAGACCGATTTTTTCGCCGATCCTGAAGGCCAGTTCCTGCATGCGCCACACGTGCCCCTCACTCTCATAGCTCTTCTCGGCCAGGGCTCTGAGCAGGGTATTTACCACCGCACTTCTGTTGCTCCTGCTTTCGGCAAGTTTTTGCTTGTACATCTCGTCTTCGGCGGTCTTCAAGTAATCCTGCAGTTTCGTGCCTTCCGAATCTTTAACCGCCACCCCCAGGGCCAGGGAAACGGGCACTTCTTCGACATAAGATTCGCCGCAGCGGGCCTTTATCCGCCCGCAGATTCTTTTCACCTGTTCTTCCGTAGTTCGCGGCAGTAGCACCACAAACTCGTCGCCGCCCCAGCGGGCAATCACATCTTCTTTGCGGCAGGATTCTTTGATAATATTCGCCGCCATGCTGAGCATTTTATCCCCTACATCGTGGCCGTAGGTGTCATTTACCAGTTTGAGGCCGTTCAAATCGGCCACAATCATGCTGATCGGCAAAAGCCTTTCGCTGTCAAGCCTTTTCATTTCTTCCGCCAGGAAACGCCGGTTGTAGAGGCCGGTCAGCTGGTCAAAGTAGCTCATATAGTATATTTCTTCGAAGGCCCGGTACCTGTCAAGGTTGCCGGAGATAAGCTCGGCAAATACGCGCAATAGCGTCTCATGTTCCCCGGTCCAGTACCACTTACTTCGCATCGAATCAAATCCCAGGGCACCGATCAGCTCATCCTCCCTGATAATCGGCACACAAATCAAAGAGCGCAGCTGCTGCTCTTTAAAGTGCGCTTTTTCCGCCGCCGCTTCCGGCGGCAGGTCTTCCACATCGGGAATGCGAACCGGGCTTTTGGCCTTAAGCTTTTTCGTCCACCAGGGCAGGTCGGCCAGGGGCTGATCCTGAAGAATATCTTTCTGCGGCTTAATCCCCTCGGCACACCACTCATGGGTCATACTCCGGGTTTCAAGCCCCGTTGAGAACTGGAACACATAGCAGCGGTCGACCTCGAAAAATTCACCGGCCAGCTTTAAAGCGTCGTTGATTCCCTCGTTTAGTTTTTCAGCCGGCAGACTGACAAAATGCGAGGATATGTCGGAGATCAGTTTTTCGACCCGTAGCTGGTAATGCAGGGATTCCTCGGCCTTTTTACGCTCGGAAATATCGCGGGTAACCCCGAGTAAGCCGGTAATTTCTTGCGTTTCTTCATCCCTGATAAAAGAAGCGTGTATGGCTGCCCAGTCGGTATAACCGCCTTTGTTGTAGTGCTCCACTTCAATTACCCTCGACCGGTTCCTTTTGGAATGCGGATCTTTTTCCCTGGCAAACTCTTCCCGCAGTATTTCCATCAACTCGGCCAACGAATCCGGGGCAAACAGTTCTTCCGGGGACTTCCTCATGTATTCCTGCGGGGTAAAGCCGGTAAAGCGTTCCACCGAAGGGCTGATGTAGGTGATATTTAAGTTTAAATCGGCCGTCCAGACCACATCGGTAATATTGTCCGCGATGTAGCGGTACTTCTTCTCGCTTTCCGCCAGCTTTTCATCTGCCCGCAGCTTGGCCAAAAGGCTGCCCAGCTGTCCTGCATATAGCTCCACCGCCTCCGGGTTTTTTAAAGTCCGCCTGCGGGGCATAAAAAAGATGATATCGCCCAGGATCTTTTTTCCCCCGTAAGCCAGTTCGATGACGTAGATATCACCGAGATTAAAAACCTTATGGAGCAGGGAAGCGGTTTTTTTGCTGATTGTACCCATTGAGGTTTCGTAAATACTGTCGAAGCGGACCAGCTTGCCCCCTTCGATTTTGCGCAGCCGCTCTGGCATAATCTCCCAGCTTTTTCCTACCAGGTCAAACCCCATCAGCTCCGAGGCATAGCGGATCGAAGAGGACAACCCGACAATAGCCCTGGTCGTGGTTTCCGTCAGGTTTTCATTGTAGGTATTAATGGCCACATAGCGGGCCCCGGAAAGCTCCTTCATCACCTCTGCCGGCTCCCGGTAGTTGATATTTGAAGGGTCCAGGTCAACCAGCTTCTCCGTCATCTTAAGCAGGCCCTTTAAAGATGCGAGCTCCTGTTTTTCCGCGGTGATATTATCGAAGATGGCGGTAAAATGCCCGGGCTCGTCGCTGTATGCCGTTACCTTATACCAGCGGTTCAAAGCCTCGAAATACTGCTCAAAGGTGATCTTTTTCCCGCTCAAGGCCACTTCGCCAAATACGCCAATCCAGTCAAACCGGTCATGCTTGATCGCCGGCAACACCCCGGTTATTTTGCGACCAACGGCCTGTTCCTTGGGAAGCCCGGTCATTTCTTCAAACGCGGAGTTTGCTTCAAGCAGGATATAGTCTGCAGGATTACCGTGGTGATCATTAATAATCCGGTGACGGGCTACCGCCACCGGAAGATTTTCAATCAGTTTTTGATGTTTTGAATTACTGGTAATTTTCTTTATCCTCCCTGTTCTAAGCTGTCAATTTGTTGGTTTGCCGAAAGTTACGACACCAGTCTCCAGTTTAAAGAGGATCAGGGCTTTTTATATTTGATTACCGTGTGGTCTCCACCTTCATTGATTGTAATCATTTCTTCAGTTTCGGGATCATAGTCTCTAAATAGTTTTAAATTTATAGCCTGGACTCTCGTTTTAAGGGCATAAAGGCTTTCTTGCTTCAGGTTTTCGACATTTTCCTTATATTCTTCCATGCCAGACTGGCTGCTTTCGGGTTCAGCTTCAAGATCGGCAAAGATATAAAATATGACTACGTCGTAAGGTATGTTGCTAAAAAAATAAACATTGTAAGTAATGCCATCAGTCTTAGTATCCGCAAGGGTCCGGGGGGTTGCTTCATCAGGATCAAGAAATTTTATTGAGTTATTCTCCTCGTAAAAATAATAATAGCCTTCTGAATCACCGGGATTACCGTCTGGATTTATTGTGATTTCTTTGGCAAAACGGAGTTCAGAGGTGATAAAATCAGATGTGATCCTGGCTGCTTTTTGTGCAATAGTCTGCCGTTCGCCACGGTCAAAGGCTTTTACACCAAAATCAAAATACATGAAACCAATAGCGAGTACAAGCAGGATTAAAGTTAAAACAATTAACAACTCTATTACAGTCAACCCATCTTGCTTGTTCAATATTTTTGTGATCATGGTGTCCATCTCAATGCAGCTCCATATATTGTAATATCTGTATCCACCTGATGCATTATTAAATTATCAATACCTTCACCTGCCGATGTAATAATTCTACCATCAGCTCCAGCAATTATATAATCAATATTACCGGTTTCGTCACCAATGTAGCCCCACTCAACTACATACAAATCCTCGCTGCCTAAATTGTTATTTGAGTTCAGATCATCCCATTCCAAGCCGTTATCTGTGGTAACAATTGTTCCGTTATTTCCGACAGCAATAAATTTGCTTTCAGCATATGCAATATCGTTTAAGATATCACTGGAAGGTAAGTATAGTGTTAGATCTTCCCATTCGTTGCTTTGTGGATTAAACCTGACCGCCACTGCATTTTCTTCATTATCATAACCCACTGCTATCCAATCATTGCCTCCATAAGCAATACCGGTAAATGTTAAGCCAGAAGTATTAAATGATTCCTCTTCATTATTATTGTTCTCATTGCCCCAGTCAAATAAATCCCAGCCGGCAATATAGTCAGTTGGGTCTGACGAGTAAAGGATAGTTCCATTACCTCCGGCAGCAACAAACCTTTCGCCACCCCAGATCACAGAATTGAAGTCAATGCTCTCTGCCTCCTGAGGGATTTCAGCAGTTTTTACAATTCCCTCATTAAAAAAATCTTTAATATTGTCCGCTACGTAAATTTTACCACCACTACCTGCAGCCAGGTATTTCCTGTCACCATGGGCAACAGAATTTATCCTGTTGTAATTTTCATCCGTTAATCTGGGTTCCTCCCGATTTTTCCATTCTGCTACCCTCCCTGAAACCGAAGATGCAAAATATTCAGAACCCGTCCATATAATATCAGTAAACCTTCCGGTGCCACTTAAATCATGGTCTTTTTCATTCCAAACATCTCTGGCATTTGTAGATGCAATAATTCTTTGGCCAGTACCAACAGCAACTGCTTTTGGCATAGAAACATACAGCCGTGCCCGCACGGTGATCCATATTTCTTCGTCACTTTCGATTTTCCACCTGCAAAAAGCAATATAAGGGCTCTTGCTGTTAGTCAAACCTTTATTTAGATAAAATTCAGCGGTTTCCTTGTTGTTGTCCGGATCACTTGAAATATTCATTAAACTAAAACTATAAACATCGGGGTCATCATGTTCTAGATCCAAACTTTCAGCTATATTTATTTCATCGGCCTTGTTAAAATCGGTAAATTTGCCTTCAACTTCTATAAGTTCTCCATCATCATATCCTTCAATTATGATCGATGGATTTAAGCTCATAGTAGAAACATAGGGCACAAAGCCACTCAGCCATGCGCTCGCCCGCCCTTTTTCTTTTTCGACATAAATTAAATCGCCGGGAACATCAAAGGCTTCTATTGTTGTTTCCGGTTCATCGGGGTTGGTAAATGTAAATACCAGTTTACCACCGTCTCCCTTTATTCGTTCAGCTATATTAACCTCTATATCGGATTGCCCTTCATATAATGCTTCGCTTTTATCGCCGGCAAAGTGAATTCTATCTATGCTGCCCACCAGAAGCGGTGTGAAAGCAAAAACAATCAAAATTAAAACAAGCATTGCAATGAGAAGTTCTATAAGCGAATACCCTTGCTCGGGTTTTTGACACCATATGTATTTTGTTAATTTCTTAAATATCCAGCAAATACCCATTGTTGCAGCACCTCCGGGAAAAACATTACTCTGCCCACTGTATAATCCGGTAACGACCAAAGATATCCTCCAGTATGCCCCAATCATAATCACGGTAAATTTCGTCTGCTACTATTGTAGGTGGATTCTGACCGGAGCCTTGACCGGAACCTTTTAACTGATCAACAATCATGGAACCCTCAAAAAAAACACTACCACCCATTTCGACAAATGCTTCCGGACCATAGACCAAGCCCTGGAAGAAACCACTGTTTTGCCCATGAGCCTGAAAATCCATTGTAACCCCTTGATCAAGATAAACAACCAGCATCGCACCTGCATCGAGAACCTGTGCACTGGGATTTCGAACATTAATCGGCCCAGGCTCACGCACAAAAATTTCTGCTATTCCGTTACCAGTAACACTCACTTTGCGTAATGTAATCTCATTCGCGACCAGCTGTAATTTGTTGCCTTTACTGGTATGCAGTTCAAGCTCAGAGGGTTCTGTTCCTTGGCCCTGTCCGCCACCCTGCATGTCAAATTCTTGAGTTTGGACAATTACGTCACCGTGACTTGCGTCAACTATTAACTTCCCATCAAGGTCAATAAATACTTCATTATAACCCTGATCTTCAGGCGGATTATTTTCATTTTTACTTATTGTATATGTTGAGTTGCTGCCATCTACGGTAATAACGCCTGCATAGCCGTTTTCCGGTTCAGGGGGAAAGTCGGGAGGAGGAAAATTAATTTCAGTATCAGGTTTGAATACACCATCCACATTATCATGTATAAGGTTGCCTTCTTCATCCTCTTCAAGTTCCTGATTTTGCCACAAAATCTCACCGGCTGTAACAATGTCACCGGTGACATTAACCTGCTGCTGAAAATTAAGTGAAGTATCAGAATATATTACCCCGTCAAAAGGTGCAATTGCTTCCATAAGGATACTTACGCTTTGCCTGATGCCGTCAACAGTACCAAAGCCAGTAATAATTACGCTGTATAATGACTCTCTTTCCAATTCAACCTCTATTTCACCAACATTTCCATGTTCTTCTGTTTCAAATGGAATACTGTCTGCACTGGCTGTATCATTGACATTTGGTATCAACAAATCCAGAGTCCCCGGCCTTTCCATTATATAATGAGCAACAGATTCAGCCCCGGCCCGAGCCAGATAGTAGGCCCTTGCCTTTTTTTCATCGCGCACCGAATGGGTCAGCTCACCGGTGCTGTAGTAATAGAGTGCGACTCCAAGCAAAGCCAGGACAACAAGGACTACCAGTACCAGGGGCATAGCGACACCTTTTTCATTTCTTAAAATACTCATCGGGTAATACTCCTCCCGTAGATGGGAATAAGCTTCATAAATAGAACGACTCTTAACGGTCAGGATTTCGCATTTTTCTATATTTTACCTTCATTTTTAGCTTATGTCAATAAAATTAACACAAAATTGACAAATGCCGATTCAATTTATCCTTAACCTTAAAATGCCCCTGTATCATTTACCGGTCAAGGATATTGCGCAGCTTTTTGGCATACTCCGCGCTTGTCGGATCTCCTGTTACCAGGTCAATTTGCTGCGCCGAACCTGCGCCCAGACCGAGCTCCACCGCCCGGGCAATCTGTTCCTGCTCAAAGATCGGGGTTTCCATCACCGCCGGCGTGGAACCCACCTCTTTTAAAACAGCGAGCCCCACTGCATCTATGGCAACCCGGTCGGTGCCGGCTATAAACAGGTCGGTATTTACCCTCCTGCCGCTCATTGGCCCGCCTTCAACAAAGCTTTCCAGGCCGTCTAAGACGATCAGGTCCGGCCGGTAGCCCCAGTTTAGCTCGGCGATCAACTTCCGCATATGGGGTGAGGAGTGCAGCTCCTTCATGTAATCTGTACCTTGTTTGGGCGTGATGCCCACGGCCAGCTTGAGGGCCATGGTAAAGATACCGCCGAACTGGTGGGTCTTCAGGCAGGGAGAAGCGACGGTGCATTCCGCTTCCTTTAGCATTTTAGGGACGGTAAAGCCGTCCTGCCAGTGGCTCCCAGGCGGATCTACTTTAACCAGTTCATCTGCAGGCAGTTCGTCAAAGTTGACCACTTCCACCCCCAGCTCTTCAGCCAGCCGGTACACACCCAGCTGTTCCATAACATCGGCGGTTTTGGGCGGCCCGCTTCTTTCCCCGATCGTGATGCTTTTAGCGCCCAGCTCCTTGAGGTAGAGAATCAGCTCCTTTAGAGTTTCCTGGTGGGTGGAGCCGGGATAAGGATCGGCGGTGTTGAAGTTGGGCTTTAACACCACCTTTTTGTCACGGACCGGGTTGTTCTCCAACAGTTCCACGCTGCTCCTGATCCCCTCTTTCCTGTCTTTGGTTTTCACCAGCGCTACCTTTGTTTTCTGCTCGGCAGTCATTAGTAAACGACCTCCCGGTTGTGTGTAAGTCATTTCAGTTTATTACATAATTCTACTTCAGCCCAGAAAAGCCTCCCGCTTATTAACTTAGGCAGGAGGCGTTTTCCCTTTATACCATTAAACTAATTTAGTTTTTCCGCCAGTAACTCCAGGGCCTTTTCGAGCTTGGTGTCCTGCTCTTTCTTCAGCCTTTGCACTTCCTCGTGCAGTTTGCGCACCACCATGTCATTCATCTCAACCGTCACATGGATGCCCTGGTCCGCCTGAAACTCCTCCAGGGCGCTTTCGGTCGCATCGTCAAAATAACCGTCTACATCACCGTCAAAGTAGCCAAACTCACTGAGCAGTTTCTGCAGGGTCTCTACTGTTTCGCCTTCATCGCCGCGGGCCAGATCGGTGCTGATCGGTTCCCTGGCCAGCTTGACCACATCCGGCGGATCCACTGCCACATCGGGGGTTAGGCCTTCTTCATGAATGGCCCGTTTATCGGGAGTCATGTAATGGGCCATGGTGTAGCGCAAAGCGCCCCCGTTGGTTAACTGCCGGATATTCTGCACCGAGGCCTTGCCGAAGGTCTCCTGGCCGACCAGCGTTGCCGTGCCGCTGTCCTGCAGGGCACCGGCCAGAACCTCGGAACCGCTGCTGCTGACCTCGTTTACCAGCACCACCAGGGGCAGATCCAGTGCTTCAGCGGTGGCCCGGTAAGTTTCCACGCCACCTTCGCCGCCTTCAACATGGGTGATCGGCCCCTCGGCGATAAAGCGGTCGGCGATTTGGATGGCGGCATCTAAAAGGCCGCCCGGGTTGTCTCTAACATCAATGATCAGGCCGGCCATGCCTTCCTGCCCGAGCTCCTCCAAAGCCGCGTCAAATTCTTCAACCGAGGTCTCGGAAAAGCTGGTAAGTTTAATGTAGCCCAGGTTTCCCTCATGCATTTCATGTTCCACGGTTTCCAGCTCGATTTTTTCCCTGGTAATTGCAAATTCAAGCACTTCGCCCACACCGGGGCGCTCCACTTCCAGGACCAGGTCGGTTCCCGGCTCGCCCCGCATCAGGCTCACCGCCTTGTTTAGGCCTTCGCCGACCAGGTTTTCGCCGTCCACGGCGATAATGCGGTCACCGGAGCTCAAGCCCGCTTCTTCACCGGGAGTGCCCGAGATGGCCGAGATTACCGTGATGTAGTCGTCTTCTTCGGTTACTTCTATGCCGACTCCGCCGTAAGTACCCCTGGTATCGATCATCAGGTTCTCAAAATCCTCCGGGGTCATGTAGCCGGTATAGGGATCGTCCAGCTTCTCCAGCATACCCTCCAGGGCACCTTCAATCAGCTCATCTCTATCCACTTCGTCCAGGTATTCGGCTTCGAGGATCTGGATTACTTCTTCGATTAAGTAGAGCTCTTCGCTTGCTTCCGGTTCTGCCAGGGTGTTTTCCGCCTCCCCGGCATCCATACAGCCGGGTCCTGCAAAAATGAGCAGGCCGGCGGCAAACACGGTCACTATAAACAGCGTTATTTTAATATTTTTCAATGTCTATCCCTCATTTCCCAGGTTAAAATTTATTCCGTTCAACAAAACAGCAAGCCCGGTTAAGCTTGCCTCTATTTTAAGTTTCTGTATCTGCATTCTATCAGGGCCGGGTTAAATAATCAACACAGGCTTATTTCCCTGCTATTTCCTGCCGGAGCCTACAGCAACTTTACCCTCACTGAAACTTTAAGGGTTGCGGTAACCCGGCGTCCAGGTTGCCGTAACCCGGACCATTTTTGGCCTAACCCGCCCAGATTTGCCGTCCAGGTTGGGCCAACCCGGACATTTTTTGGGGCCAACCCGGCTTTTGTCTGCTCTGCCGTTTCCCGGCTACAATGGCGGTGCTTTACCAATCACGGGGGTAACCCCGGCAAACAAGGAGGTG
>PUNU01000029.1 GCA_003551865.1 Syntrophomonadaceae bacterium | reverse complement strand
GTCGAGTTCGGCGAAGTGCAGACGCACTGTGTATTCGCCATCCGGCAGGTTTTCGATTTCGATCGGTTCGTTGTTGTCGATCTCGCGGATGGAAGCCGCGACCCAGTCGAGACCGCCGCCGTCATTGTTTTTGATCGCTGAAGGATGACGCCGTTGAGTTCCCGCTTCGTCGTGCCACACTCGTTGCGAGCCCGCGACATCGACCCGCCGGCCGGGGGCGCCGAAGTTGAGGCCGTGACTGGCCGGATCCCTCGGGGCGCCGTCATAGCGGGTCCAGTATTCGATATTCGAATCGTCCGGCATGTGTATCAGCGCCAGAGATGTCTGCAGAGGATAAAGACATCTGCACGTGCGGGTATAATCTAAAGCGTTGAGCACACCGTCGGCGGGTATCATGTTCGCCGTGCAGCCGGATCTGAACCCACTGAAATTTCCCGTGCCGCTGTCATGTTTCAAGTCGTAGTAACCAGCCGTGCCGGAGCGGAAAGTGAGCAAATTCACGCTTGCGCTTACTGTATCACATCCTGTTCCTCGGCCGACAGTCCAAGCTTTGCGTTCGCCAGTGTGGGGCTGTTTCCGTTGCCACGTCTCACCGGTAAGCATCGAGATAGCGTTGCCCGCCCCATGGGAGCGTCTGGTTCTGCCGGGAATCAACATCTCTCCATGGGCCACACCCGGCAAAGTGAAATTGTTGCCTCTCCAGATTATTTCACCATTGCTTCCTTGGCGAGCTATAATTGAAGTCGGCTCGTCATCAAGGATGCGGCGGCGATGAAAATTGGCGTCCCGGCTGCCGCCTTCCAAGAGGATATCATGCTCTTCGCTGTAGAGCAGGAAAGTGCCGAACACGTCACTGTCGGTGCTCCAGTGTTCTTCGCCGGTGTTAAGATCCAAGGCAAACAGCCGGGATTGTTTTTCCGGTTTTTTGCCGCGTCGGGCCAGATGTTCCCGCACTTGATCTGAAACACCATCGAGGACATACAGGGTATCGCCGGAGCTGACAATGCCGGTATGACGGAATCCGATCTCGGCTTTCAGTATTCCTTGGACTTTGCCGCTACGGCGATTCATCACCACGAGCCATCGGCTGGAAGTGGCGCTGTGACTGTTCAGTGCTCCCAGTTCCTCGTTTTCGAAAATATGCGGCTCAACGGTTGTTATCAGATAGTCGCCCTGTACACTCAAGTGGCCCCAGTCGCGGGCGTGTTCATAGTCATATATCTCTTCTACTGATCGGCCCGGCAACTGAATCCCGCTTGTTTTTTCACCTGTGGCTGGGTCAAGGCGGTAAATCCGCTCCTCATAACGAACATATACTCCGTCTGGCAAGGCCACAAGCGGGCTGCCGATATGGGCGGCGCCAAGCCGGTATTCCCCTTCTCCGAACGGATCGCCAATACCTGGAAATTCCTGTTCCCACAGTTCTCGACCGGTATAGACACAGCGGGCGCTTATTGTTTCCGGCCCGAGAAAGAACTGGCGCCCCCCCGCCACCAGCGGCCGCGGCGCATAACTGTGTCGCGGCGTGATGTTATGGTGGGTCGGCCCGCCGTACCAAAGCACTCCCAGTGGGAGTTGTACAAGTTCATCCCTGGAGAGAAGCGTGTGAGCCGGATCATGAAGATTGTGCGTCCACTCACCCGCCCCGCTGAGCGGCCCGCCTCGGCTGACAAACAAGTGATCAGAATGCTCCCGCGCAATGATCTGATCTACATTCGCCTTTTCGGCGGCTTCATTCAGCTTTGAAAGCTCTTGTTCCGCGGCGCCCAGCCAGGCAATTCCGCTGTATGGACGCAATTTTTCGAGCAGTCGTCTCATAACCGAGCTTTCGGCACGCATACCCGCCGCTGCCGTATCTTCGCTGACAACCAAGCTGAACAAGTACCGTTGAACCGCAAACGTGGCAGGTTGAGCCTCTATCACCGCCGCCCGACGACCGTACATCCCGGCGCCGACCAGTTCGTCCCGCAGTTCGTCCGCCTTTTCAGCATCGGCTTCAACGGTCACGATATGAAGGTCGCTACGGTTAAGCAGCTCACGCAGCAGATCACCGGAGCCCGCGCCCAGCATCAGAGCGTATCCCTCGGTATCCTCCATTTCGTCGAGCAGATGAAGAGCGGTGTCCACCCAGTCGTCGGTTTCCGGTTTCAGTGATTCCGGGCTGTGATCGTAATTTACAGGCGCGGTATCCTCCGGTCCGAAACAGTACAGTTTACCTTTTTCAGTGGTAACAAAAAGTCGGTTTCGAGCAGCCAGTTTATAAAATACCTTTCCGTCAATTTTATCGGAAAGCTCGGAAACCCGTTGCTGCAAGGCTTCACTGTGGATCATACCTGTTTCGCTCTTGTTTGCTGCGTTAACGGCATATCCTGCCGTGTCCGGGCGGCCGGCGGTACGGTCGGATATGCTGTATGGGTCCACGTCCGCCTGTTCAATTTTTCCCGTTTGCCGATTCAGAAAAACCGGCAGCGACCGGCCGCCGGCAACGATAAGCTGGTCTTCTGAAGCGGCCACATACCCCTGTGGAGAGATAACTCCATGCACACCCCCGCCGGTTCCTTTGAAATCCTGCGCTTTATCAGAGCTGGTGGTGTCATTCACCCATTCCACTTCGCCATTTTCCGCATCCAACGCGTAGATGAACACGCCGTGCAAAGGGACAACGCCGGCGGCGAAGTAAACCGTGCCGCCGGCAATTACCGGCCCGCCGCGAGCGGCCCAGAAATT
>PUNU01000172.1 GCA_003551865.1 Syntrophomonadaceae bacterium | reverse complement strand
GCTGTATCACCTTCTTCCAAAAGATCGAAGGTAATAATGCAGAGTTCACCCGAGTCTGCAGTATCGGCGTGGGCAGTAACCCACATGAACATCAATTGACCTTCAGCGTACTCCAGGTTGGCCATATGCAGTTCATTGGATGCATCGGTCACCAGCGTTCCCGCCTCGATCGATACCGGCTTTAAAAGCGCGGGATCGAAATGGAGCACAAACTGGCCGCCTTCAACACCTGCCGCGTTTTCGGCCGTTATTGCAACTTCCACCCGGTCTTCTCCGACAACATCCTTCTCTTCGGCTGAGAGCTTCAGCCCCCCGGCAGAAACCTCCTGGCCTGCCGAGAGCATCACAATCAGGAGGGCCGACAGAAACAAAAAGCTTTTTAAGACATTTTTAGCGGTTGTCATTTTAATCTTCACAAACCCCGTCAAGGTTTAAGTTTTGCTGTTAAGCTGTTAATACAGCTGTTATTGAAAAAATAAGGGCTGTTACGGCGGCGATTGAACCGCCGCCGCAACAATGCCGTTTACAAACAACTTGCTTCGGACGCTGACAAGAAGCGTCTCTTCTTTCTTGCCTGCTCCGGTTATTGCCCGGACGCCGGGCGGCTGCGCTTGATAAAGAGCAGCAGTCCGGCCAGAAATGCCAGCAGTCCTACTGGGACCAGGCAATGAAAACCACCGGTCGGCGGTGTCGGCGGCACAAGGCCTTTTAGCTCCTTGATCCGGTTTTCCAGGGATTCGAGCCTGCTTAAGTAGACAAAATCGCCGTCGACGGCCCCGTGGTCTGTCTTGGCCTTGTCGACCAGGGCCCTTGCTGCCAGCACATCGGCCTCGTCATCAAGAGTAAGTTCCTCCAGCGAAGGCAGATTGTAAATGGCATCATCGGCCGCCTTGATTGCTTCCAGCTTGGCGATTTTCTTCTCGGCCTCAACCAGCTTGTCAAGCTTGGTAAAGTCGGCATCCACCGCGCCGTGATCTTCCTTGGCTTTCTCTACCTTGTCCCGCGCCGCTGCGACGGCAGCCTTGTCGGCCAGGGTGATGTCTTCGGGATCGGGAAGAGTGCATATTGTATCGTCGGCATCTTCAATCGCTTTTTCTTTGGCATCTACAGGATCTTCAACGGTAATTTTGCCGGATACCGGTGCAGCGGCTTCAAACTCGTCAGGCGCAAATACGATATCGCTAAAAGTTAAAGCACTTTCACCTTCCGCCAGGGCCTCGAAGGTAATGGTGCAAACTACCCCCGAGTCGTCAGTATCGCCGTAGGGAGTGATCCAAATTGCCATCAGCTTATCATCATCAAAATCCAGGTTAGCTAAAAAATAGTCGTCCTGAGCATCTTCAATGAAGCTTCCTTCTTTTATTGCGGTAGGCTCGACCAGGTCCGGATCATAGGAGAGCACAAACTCCCCGCCTTCAGTGCCTTCCGCGTTCTCAATATTGATTGTTACGATCACTTCATCATCGATATAAACGGCTTCACTGCTGGCGCTCAACTTGACCTCTTGGGCAGCGAATGCAGCCGAAGAGAAAACCAGCAAAAACGAGATAAACATGGCCAAAGTGACCAGGATTGTCTTTCTTTTTCCCAACAACTTCATTATATTTACACCCCTTTATTATTCAAATTATAAAAAACCAGCTTATCTTATGAGGTAAGAATCTGCCCTCCTTTATAACGATAATCAAACAGACCCTTGTTTGTCATTGCTCCGCCCGAACTTTTTTGAACCCGCCCCGGTTTTTTTAATAGCGCCTGCCGCGCCGCTTTAAGGCAAAGATTATACCTGTTCCCGTAAGAAGCGTTCCGGCGACCAGGGAAGCAGTCAGCGTTCCGGTCGGCGGAAGCGGTTCGGGTTTGGGCTCAGGTTCGGGCTCCTCTACATCGGGCAGGACATCTTCGGCATCGATCAGGTAATCATAAAGCCAGCAGATATCAAAGCGGGTCGCACCGTAATCATCCACGGCAATATTAACCAGCCGGCGCGCTTCTTCAATGAGTTCCCTGTCGTCTGCGGTGATTTCACCGAGAGGGGGAATAGCCCTGATCGCTTCCTTGGCGGCTTCTACCGCTTCCAGCTTTGCCAGGGCTTCTTCTGCTTCAACAAGTTTGTTTAAATGGGGAAAATCATTGTCGGTGGCGCCGTATTCTTTGGCGGTTTCCACCAGACCTCTGGCTTGATGGATATAATTGAGGGTAACCTGTTCGAGGGATACAATGAACCTGGCCCGGGGAACGCGGTCGATGGCCTCATTGGCAGCCTTGATCGCTTCTTCTTTATCGGCAGGGTTTGAAGGGTTTTCTACTGCTTCTGCATCTTCGTTGGCATAAACGGGTTGAGCGCCGAGCGCCGGGAGCGCTAAGCCTAAAAGTAAAAGTATAAACAGAAGCAGTCCATACCTGGGTAGCTTTTTCATAATGTTTCTCTCCCTTTTAAATAAACTCATGCGCCTTTTATCTCTTTTGTCACTTTTTATTACGTCAGTGAAGGCACATGCACTGCATACAACCGCTAAAACTGCCGGCTTCACCTCCATCAGTAATATTTTCTGGAAACAGCTCAATTATAAACCAGATCATGGTCAAAATAAACATACTTTTCATTATTTTAACACACCAAATACTATTAGTTCCATACTAAATTTAAAATTTCCTGCTTTTTGTGTAAAATTTTTTCTGATCTGGTTTTTCTATTAACTTAGTTTATACCTAAAACGTTAATATTTCAAGCT
>PUNU01000228.1 GCA_003551865.1 Syntrophomonadaceae bacterium | reverse complement strand
CCCGCCGAAATCGGCGGATCGACTCCAGACCATGGGCTAAGCCCTCATCGTCGGTAAGCTGATCAGCGGAGAACGGAAGCTGATCCAGCGGGGCGGTTTCCTCCATTGCCGCGATCAACGCGTGGTTGGCGATCCAACGCTCGCCTCGCAAGCCTTCGTCAATCCAGTTAGCAAACCGCCGCACGAGCCCGCCATGGTCATGAAGGAACTGAACCCACTCAGCGAACTCCGCATGCGCACACTGAAGGACCTGCAGGTCGACATCAACAACCCCCTTTCGCAAGCCCCAGAAAGCCCGGTTTGACTCCACCCCAAGCACGCGAATCTCGCCCCAAAAAGCCCTTTTGCGACCCATGACATCTCGAACTCCCTTGAACGGGATGATGTCGATGCCAGTCGCTGTTCGGACACGAACTCCGTGGTGCAGGACCTCTGCACTTCGAAAGCCTCCGGTGCGCCCAAACAACCGGGCGATCAGGCTCGGTCGGATCGCTCGGAGCGTGGGGGCTTCCTCTTCGTCCATACTGTCCTCTCCCGGCACGTCGCAACATTCCAATACCTTTCGCACAACAACCGCACGCGCGTTGACAACCGGACTACTCGCCGATCGACTCACTCCGCGCGCAGCCCTCGCTGAATTTTCCCCTGTCCTATCTGTCAACGCCGAACCCAAACACGCACGATACGCCTTTTACTCTTATGCCTTGCAATAAACATCCTCTGACCGCTCTGGACAATCCGACCACCTTCACCCCAACACCATCGAGAGTATTTGAATTTCAAAACCAGCCTCACCCCTCTCATGAACCACGTGCGGCCCACTTTTCCTCAATACTACATATCCGTAAGACCTAACTGTAAATACGCTGCGCCCATGTCGTTAATCCGGAGGTCACGCTTCCAAACACATCCCCTACCACGATCTCTACGTCTCTGTATTTCGCCCGAATCCATTCATCAACAACCGGCGACTTCGCGGTTCCCCCGGTGATATACACCAAATCGGGGGCAGCCCCTGCTTGTTTCTCTACCTCACTCGCCAGCGACACAAACAAATCCAATTCCCGATCAATCGACTCACGAAGGTCGTCCCTAGTAATTTGTATCACCCACTCCGGCTCGATGTACCGAAGCGGAAGATTGATCATTTCCCGATCCGAGAGATGAATCTTCGCAAGCTCTGAACTCCTGTTGAGTCGGAAACTCAATCGCGATCCCTGAAGAACCTTGAGGCGTCCCACCAACTTCTTTTCCTGAGCACGATCGAGCAGGCCATCAATCTCTCTCTTTGTCTTCTCAGATAGGAACTCCGCGTGCGCGTTTATGTCATTAATGGCCACAGCGTTCCAATAGACCGAACTTGGTATCGGAAGCCCACTATTGAGCTGCGAACCTCTCCCTAACATTGGCATTATTTTTCGGAAAGCTAACTTCATATCAATATCGACTCCCCCGACGCGTGTGCCAGCTGACCCCAGGACTGACCTATCCCGATCAACAATATCCTTGCTCGAGGGCCCAACATGGACCATGGAACAATCCGTGGTACCACCACCTATATCCAGGACCAGTACCACAAGGTCTCGCGACAACGTTCGCTCAAAGTCCATTGCAGCAGCGATAGGTTCCAACAAGTAATTAACCTCTCTAAAGCCGGCGGACGATGCGGCTTCGCTAAGGATCCTCATGGCTTGCCGGTTGCCGGACTCTCCATTAGTGCCATGAAAGTTTACCGGACGCCCCAAGACAATGTCTTCTATTGACGAACCCGTCGTTCGCTCTCCCGAACTCTTAATATGAGCTAACATTCTCTGGACAATCACGCTGTACAAGTTCCTCATGTCGGACCTGAGGTCTGCACCAAGAAAGGACTTTGGTGATTTGACGAAGTACCCGTCAAATGGCTCTTTTATATGCTTCGCGAGCGCCTGTTCTCCAAAATATAAATCTGCATCTACGTGAAGGGCTTCATGGACGCTTTGGTCTCGGTAGCGCTCCAATAATTCGGCGGCGTTCTCTCTGCGCAGAACGCCGCGGAGTTGCCGTTCAATTTCCTCATTCGAGGGCATCAAGAACCGACGACCCTCTTCCTGCGCCAATCTCGCCGCCTTTGTCAGCTCTGTTTTCGCATCGCGAATTCGCTTGTGGAGTTTTGATTGATCGACCTCTTTCCCGTCAATCTGTGCGCGATAAGTATAGAGCGCAGATAGTAACCGTGTGTTCGATCCTTCTAGAGGCAAAAGTACAGGTGATTCATCTGACCATACTCCGATGGAACAGGTTGAAGTTCCAAAGTCTAGGCCTG
Source organism: Syntrophomonadaceae bacterium (assembly GCA_003551865.1). The sequence continues at coordinate 433 of PUNU01000228.1, read as the reverse complement.
CGTACATGGTAGAAACACCTATTGATTTCGGAGATTTTGCACGGGTCTTAGGTTATCTCTATCGGCACGCTAGGGAGATTCTTTATAGGGTCGCACCAGCGCGAACTCCAGATTGGTAAGGGGCGGGGTTTTCTCGAGGACGGCCAGAGCCTGGAGCCAATCGCCTTCGTCGGGTCCTTCGAGAAGCGGACCATGACGTTCGTCGTGCTCAACACGGGGGACGGCGACGTCAAGGACGCCTCCGCCGAGCAGGTGCGCCGGACCGCGCACCGGGAGGACGCGGACTTCGTCTTCACGATCATGGAAGCCTGGGGGCTACCGCCGGAGAAGGTGGCCAAGTACAAGGCGATCCTCGACCGCTACGGCTCGATCGCGGCCTCGCCCCACGCGGTGGACCTCGTTTCGTTCGCGCTGGAAACGCGTCACGGGTCCT
>PUNU01000078.1 GCA_003551865.1 Syntrophomonadaceae bacterium | reverse complement strand
TGGATCCGCGTCGTCTTCCTCCGACTCTTCGGGACCAAGAAAGAGCTGGTAGTAATCTCCAGCCGCGGAGGCACATACCTGTGATGCGTGAAATCTCATGATGCCCCTCCTCGCTCTAACGCTCCGGTTCAGCGGCGCACTCATGCAATCGATTCCCTTTGATCCGATTGTGAGTAATGCAGAGCACCAAGCAGTTCTTGGCGATACACCGAGCGCCGCGAGCGCGAGAATTGAACGATGCGTCAGTTTTCGGAGTCATGCTGCTACTGCGCCGGTAGCAAGCGGTGGGTTCATCATATCGTAGTGCCCAGGATTTCCACTCTTCACGAAGATTTCCTTGAACACCCTGAGTGAGTTCTTGATCATAGCATCGCTCGGAGTGATATGTGCGTCATCAAGTGCGTAATGGGAACCAGCGTTGACCCACGAGAATAGCGAGTTGCACATCACTTTGTCGGGGCCATCAAACTGGTCGCACAGCTTCTTGTAATCGACTGAACCCAAAATTGTGAAGTAGTGCTCCAGGATGCGTCGTAACGTGTTTTCGATATTCGGACTGACGAGCTCGCCAGTTCGCACCGCCTCCTCGGCCTTACGAACTTCCGACCAGAGGAGCTCATACGAAGTTTTGATTGGGTTGCATGCATGCCTATCGCACCGCGAGTGAGGCGCACCCTTGCGGACGATCCAGAACGATTCTTCATCTAGGCACTTCTCGCGAGGGCGTTTACTGTTGTACGTGACCTCTTTGTGGAAATACACATTGTGCGTAAGTACGAACACCTGCTTGATGTGTCCGACGCCGTCGCGGCAACTCTCACAGACTTCACGAATGAGACTACTAACGATGAACAGCACATCGCTGTCAAGACTTGACACCGGGTCATCAAACACCACGATCCGATCCTTAGTGATTCCGGTCTCCGAGAAGCTGCCCTTGATGAGGTGATAGAAGTAGAGGAACACAACGAAGGTCTTTTCGCCTTCGCTAAGAGTTTTCTTGGCATCAGAGCCGTCGGCTCGGACGAGCTTGTAGTGCTTTCCATCGCCGGCGTCAGCAATTGAAAAGCTGTCGAATCCAAATCGCTTGAGAGTCTGATTGATGGCATTGATGGTGGGTTGGATGCTCGTCGCCTGCTTCTCAAGTTCGGCGATCTCCTTGGCCTTGTCAGCGATTCGCTTCTTTGCATCCATAATGCCTTGCTCGATGCCGGTAATTGCCTTGTCGATCTTTCCTTTATTCTCTTGGTACTGCTTCAGGTCCACATCGAGTTCGTTGAGTACGTATCGCCACACTTCGGCAATCAGCGTCTGCCTTTCAGTCGCAAGGTTTTCAACCATCGTGTTGTGCTTGACGACCTCGGCATTGGCCTCGTTGATCATCGCGTTGATATCCGCGAGCACCGTCGTCAGCGAGTCCAACGTGACGGCCTGGCTCGGCTCTTTCTTCTTATTTTCTAGGCGCAGCGTGTTCGCGGCGATAGTCTGATCGAGAGCTGCCTTCTCCGTCTTGAGCCTTTCCACGTCCATGAATTTACCTGGTGCAGCGATGATGCCGACCACAGTTGACTGGATGACACCAGCATCCTTGGTGTATTGCGCAATGAGGTCATTGATCGCCTTCGTGTCGTTCTCAAACGTCTCGTCGAAATAGTCTTTCAGGCTTTGCGCGAACTGTTCTTTAGTAGATTGCTGGCAGAATGGACACCTCTGGTCGTTCTGCTCGTAGTACGGCAATCCCTGACGCACCCAGTCACTATTTCCCAACTTCGTGATCATCGCAGCGATATCAACATCCTCTTTTCCGATTACCTTCTTCTTGAGGATGGCGCTCGACTCGTGGGCCACCAAGCTTGATGAAAGCGTTGGTAGCGAAGGTTGCTTAGTTGGCGTGTCGCCAAAAATGGTCTCAGCACGCTTCTCCAAATCCTCCAGCGGCTTCAACGCAGCTTGATTACTCTGCGTTTCTTGTACAATTTTCGCTTTACACGTCTCCTTGTTGCCCAAATAACCTTGCAGCGCCTTATCCAGCTTTTTTCCCTTCTTGATCTTCTCGACGGGCACCCAAAATTTTTCGCGAGCGTCGCTTTCGAGTTGCGTTAGCTCCCCTTTCTTTCCACCTGTACCGTCGTTTCCCTCCAGCGTGTGCTTTAGGTTATCGAGCTTCTCCCGTTCCTTATCTTCGCCCTCCTTCGCCGCCTTGATCTTGTCTTCCGTGTCCTTCTCTTTCTCTCCGAGGGTGAACACGCCGCGCATCTGGTCGAAATTCTTCTCTACAAAGTCCCTGTTCAAGACGACGGATTCAAGGGGCTGTCCGTTCTGCCATGTACATCCACAGGTCGCGCTGAAGGCTGCATCCGCGATGACGCGGCTGATTGTTGTCTTCCCTGTGCCGTTCGATCCAAAGATGTAATTGAACCGCCGAAGGTCATCGAGTGTTGTGGCAGTTGTCGGGTGAAACGTGGCGACGTTGAGAATGGAAATGCTCTGAATCATTGGCCTCCTCGGAGTTATGACGGAACATGTTCAATGCCGACGGGATAGGTATGCGTGCCCTGAATATCCACTAGGCGTCCTTAGTAATGCCGTCTTCGCCATGGCCTAGCCGTTCCCCATCAAAGCCGCCGAACGATTAGCTCACCGGCAAATTTGGAGCGCAGCGAGAAATTTGTCCGAGTGCAGCGCATTGTTATGGCTTTTACACATCGGACTTCCTTGCGATATACATACCGTAGCTGAAATACGCTT
>PUNU01000114.1 GCA_003551865.1 Syntrophomonadaceae bacterium | reverse complement strand
TGCGGACGGCCATGCCCAGCAGCAAAGGCACGAGGACCAGGCCGATTATGGTTTGCATGATTAAGCCCGCCGGCACGTCGATATCGGGAATATTGGCAGCAAACAGGGTGAGAATAAGGGGGGGAAAAAACAGCGCCAGCACGGTCGAAAGCGAGGTTAATGAAACCGAGAGGGCCAGGTCGCCCCTGGCATAATAGGTCATCAGGTTTGAAGTAACCCCGCCCGGGCAGGCGCAAATCAGGACCAGGCCGGCATAGATAAAGGGGAAATTGTGGTAAAACCCCAGGGTGTAAGCCATGAACAGCGCCACCAGGGGCATTAACAACCACTGCAGGAAAATACCGATCAGGATGCCTTTTGGTTTTTGCAGAACCAGCCTGAAGTCCTTTATGGTAAGATTAAGGCCCATCCCCAGCATGACAAAGAAAAACATGAACATGATTGAAGTTTTAAATACACGATCCAGCAAAAGCTGCTGCGGGCTCTCCAGGAAACGGAGGAAGGTATACTGCTCGCCGTCCACCATCTCCCCGGCAGCCAGCCCCTGGAATACGAGCTTGTCTCCCAGGATATCTTCCAGACCGGTATAAAGTTCACCGGCACCAGTCTCTTCCAGTTCAGCCCGGGGAGGAATTGAGACAATATAAAGCTCACCGTCCAGCCGGCGAACCAGGTAAAGTCCGGAAGGGTGGTCTTCAATCTCGAGCCCTTCCGCTTCAAGGAAGCGCAGGTTTCCCTCAAACTCCACCCGCTCCGCGGTATCCCAATCAATAGCCTGCCCTGCTTCGGCCAGCTGATTAAATAAAACCGCTTCTTCGTCCCTGGCCGCCCTGGAAAGCTCGCGGTACAGATCTTCGCCGGCAAAAACAGGAGTGGCAATCACCAACACGAGGGCCGCAGTAATCAATAAAATTAAGACTCGCTTCAGAGTTGACCCGGATAACAACCCGTAACTATTCATGATCACTCTCCTTTTTGTTTCTTATTGCCCCATGGCAGCTTGTGCAAAATGGTTCCGGGCTGGTCAAAAATCCCCCTTAGCTGCATCAAGGGATCGCAGGTGGCAGGTATCATTCATTTTGACCAGGACAAAGCCTGTCCCGTTGTAGTAAAGCTCGTTTAAGCAGGCGGTATCCTGGCGCAGTTTCCAGAAAGCTTTAATTCCTGCGCTGAGAATTCGGCATAGCAGCACTTTACTGATCACCCGGTGGGTGACAATCACCACCTCTTTTTCCCGGTGGGCATTTGCCACCCTGAAAAGCCCTTCCTCTGCCCGATCGGCGGCTTCGTCCAAGCGCTCTCCCCCGGGGAATATAACGTTTTCGGGGTGCTCGAGCCAGCTGCGGTAAAGCACGGGATATTCTTTCTCAACATCCGTCACGGACCGGCCTTCCCAGTCTCCAAAGCTGAGATCCATAAAAGCATTGTCCGTCACTATTTCCGTTACCCCTAAAAAACCCGCAGCTGTTTCAGCCGTTACCCGGGCCCGCTTGAGTGGGCTGGAGATAAAAAGGGGCTGTTCAATCCCCTGTTTAACAAAGGCCCGCCCCAGGGCTTCCGCCTGCCGGCGGCCTAAATCATCCAGGGCAACATCAGCCCGGCCGCGAAATATTTTCTCCCGGTTCCATTCGGTCTGCCCGTGTCTTACCAGATAGACAGCAATGCCGATCTCCTCCTATTAGCAGCGCCATGCTTCTTCAAAAATGTGCAGGTGGCCGGGCGAAAGCACCTTAAGCCCTTCAACCAGCTCACAATCGAGGTTTTCCGCCTGCTCCCGGGCTCTGGCAATAAGGTATTTTTTCAGCAGCTCCATTTTGTCCGGCGGAAACTGGCTGGCATGGCAGTCAATCGCTGAAAGCTTCAGCTCCCAGGTTTCAGTGACATCAACAAAAGTGTTGGGGTAGGCCGTATAATAAAAGGCAATCATATTAACGGCGTGCGGCTCGAATCCTTCCTGAATATCATCGGGACAAAAACCGGGCATGCCGGACAAAAAAGCCGCTTCAGCTGCGGCCAGCCCGGTGCGAATATGGTCGGAATGAGCTTCGTAAGGCAGCCACGGATCGCAAACCAGCACCGCCGAAGGCTTAAGGTCCCTGATGGCACGGGTAATTTTCGCCCGCACCTGCTCAAAGGATAAAACACCGCCATCGGGAAAATCGAGCCAGATTAATTCTTTCAGCCCCAGGATGCGGGCTGATTTTTCCGCTTCGTTTCTCCGGGTTTCGACCAGCTTCCCCCGATCTACGGAAGGATCGTTTGTGCCGGCTGAACCGTCTGTAACAGTAAGGCAGGTCACCGCACTGCCGAGCAGGGCCAGGCGGGCGACAGTAGCTCCGGCACCGATTTCAAGATCGTCCGGGTGAGGCTGAATGCAGAGTACACTGTCGTTTTTTAATAAGTCGGGGACGGGCAAAAAGTCGCAAATCCGGGGCTTCACTGTATCATCTCCAGTTCCCATGGTTTGCAGGGTGTTGTTTAAAAATTCTACAAGTCGTTCTATCTTCCTTTAATTTGACGTTAGCGGCGGAAAAAGAATATTATTGAAACAGTTAAAAAAACATGCTGCTTTTAAGCCGGATGACTGGGGGAATGATCATGACCTTTTACGGGCCATCAGCAATAGATTCGTTAAAAAATGCGGATATCGAGAATCTGCTCCATCCGTTCTCGAGCATCGGGCAGGTAATGAAAAAGGGCCCGAGGATTATTTGCCGGGCTGATAAAACCAGGGTGTATGACGTTGAGGGCA
>PUNU01000202.1 GCA_003551865.1 Syntrophomonadaceae bacterium | reverse complement strand
ATGATGTTGACTGGCGCACGGGCAGGGTGCTGACCGGACTTTATGACCCGGGAAAAGACGCCCACAGCCTCGCCGTGGAGGCCTATACCCGCTTCCTGGCCCAGAATGCCCTTTATGTCAACATGTATCCCAGCATCGGAAGGCTGGAAAAAGAAGTGGTAGCTTCCGTTGCCGAACTGTTGAGGGCGGATGAAGAAGTGGTGGGCAATATGACCAGCGGAGGCACAGAAAGCATCATGATGGCCGTTAAAACAGCCCGCGATTGGGCCCGCGAAAACCGTCCGCAGATCAGCGAGCCCGGGATGGTCCTGCCGGTCAGTGCCCATCCCGCATTCTTGAAGGCCGCCCATTATTTTGGTCTGCGGGTTACCCAAACCGAAATCGACTTGACCGACTACCGTGCCGATTTGCGCTCATTCGAAGAAAACTTAAGCGAAGATACGATTATTGCTGTCGGTTCGGCTCCAAACTTTTCACACGGCTCCACTGACCCGATCAAAGAGATGGCCGCCCTGGCGGCTGATAGGAATATCCTGTTCCATGTTGACGCCTGTGTGGGGGGGATTTACCTTTCCATCCTGCGCCGTATGGGAGAAGAAGTGCGTGATTTTGACTTTTCCCTCCCCGGCGTTACAAGCATCTCCGCCGACCTGCACAAGTACGGCTATACGCCGAAAAACGCCTCGGTTATTTTATACCGCAGCCGCGACCTTCGCCGCTACGCCTGGTTTGTTTGTTCATCAACCACCGAGTATGCCGTCATTAATCCCACCGCTCAGAGCTCCCGGACCGGCGGCCCCATTGCCGCCGCATGGGCCATGCTGCGCTTTCTCGGTGAAGAGGGTTTTCGGGAGATTGTGCGCAGCTCCCAGGAGGCGACAAAACAGATGCTCGAGGGCATTGCCGCAATTGAGGGCATTGAAGTGCTGGGCGATCCTGACATGTGCATGTTTACAATGGTCTCGGATGAAGTAAACGTTTTTGAAGTAGACGATGAAATGGGCATGCTCGGCTGGAAGATGATTCCCCAGTTTGCCTGCGGGGGAAGCCCCGCCAACCTGCATGTCAGCCTGACCCATGCCAACCTGCCTCATGTGGAAAGGTTTGTCGGGGACTTAAAAAAGGTGGTTGAAAAACTGCGCCGCGAGGGTTCCCGGGTGAACGCAGCCGGGCTGCACGCGGTTGTCGACGAGGTCGCCGATAAAACGCCCGAGGAAATAATGGGCGCATTAATTCCGCACCTCGGCCTGAGCGGTTTGGATCTGCCGGAAAAAATGGCTCCGCTGAACACGGCCCTGGACCGTCTGCCCGCAGAAAAACGTGACCGTTTGTTAACCCTATACTTTAATATGACCGGCTAAGTTTATTTGATCCAATCCGCCTGTTTTTATGCCCGTCCGCAGTCACCTCTCGTAATGATCGGCGCAGGGGATGCAGACCGGTTGACCGTCTTTTACCCGGGCCCGCGGCTCCATTACCTTTTCGCCGCAGCCTGAGCAGGTTACCGAATTAAAGATCCTTGCTTTTTCGGGCAGTTCAATAGAGGTTTTTTCCACGGTTACCGCTTCTTCAAGCGGCAGGTTTAAAAACTCCTCGACTGCTTCAGCCATAAGTGCATGGAAATGTTCCTTTTCTGCCTCCGAAGCTTCCCCGGAGAACACTTTCCGGCGCAGTTCGCCCAGGTCCGGGAAGCGGGCTTCATTTACGCCAGCGGGAACAATGCGTACGGCTTTACCGCCCGGCCGCAGGGCAAAAGTATAGACGGGTTTTCCGTAGTCACGGAAAATCAGGTTGCCTTTGCCCATGGTGCAGCCGGTGACATACTGCACTGCATCGACCGCACAGCTGTCGTTTTCGACCACGGCGACCAGTTCTTCGTCGACATCCCTCTCACTGCCCAGGTATTCAAGGGCGGCTTCCGCCACCCGGTAGCCCATGGCCAGGCCCATACAGCTGTGGCCGTGAAATTTTACAACGTCTTCCCATTTGGCCTGCTCTATATTCATAATGACCTCCTGCGTAACACAAATTTATTCACATGTAACATTATACAGCAACCGGCATTGTATTAAAAGGCAACCCGGCAGCGGAGATGCCCGGCGCAAAAACCCGGATTTTGCCTCATAGTGTGGGTCCTGCTATTTGGCCAGCAGAAGCTCCTTCAGTTCCCGGACCGAGTGAACAAGATAATCCGGGCCTGCTTCCTGCAGTTCCTCGGCTGAACCATACCCGTAAGTTACGGCAATTGAATCCAGCCCGCAGCCTTTTGCCCCGCGAATGTCGTGTTTGCGATCTCCCACCATCACTGTTTTTGTTTTTTCCAGCTCCCCGTTATTGGCAAACAGGTATGAGATGACCGCACTTTTCTCTTCCCGGGTGCCGTCTAAATTGCTCCCGACGATGGAGATGAAATAGCTGTCAATGGCAAAATGGCGAAGCACCTTGTCAGCAAAAACAGTGGGCTTTGAGGTGGCTACGTAGAGCTTTTTGCCTTCTTTTTTGAGGGTCCGGAGCATTTCCGGTATGCTTGGATACAGCTTGTTTTCATAGATGCCTTTTTCCCGGTAATATTCCCGGTAGTAATCGATGGCCCGGCGCGACTGGCTTTCGTTAAAGCCGTAGACTTTCTCAAATGACTTCTGCAGGGGAGGGCCGACGAACAATTTGAGTTTTTCCGGGGGAGTTTGAATGCCGAACTTACTTAATGCATAATGGACCGAGCGGGTCACTCCTTCGGCGGAATCAGTCAGGGTGCCGT
>PUNU01000274.1 GCA_003551865.1 Syntrophomonadaceae bacterium | reverse complement strand
CGATATATGCTTTCCGGTATGCCAATGTCGGCAACATAATTTCTTTTCCCGAAAAGTACGAGCACTGCCGTGTTGTGCGCATGGAGAAAAACTACCGCAGCACCCCGGAAATTGTCGAACTGGCCAATTGTTCGATCGAACACAACCGCAGGCAGCTTCCCAAAAAGCTGTTTTCCGCCAACCCTCCCGGCGGTAAACCGCTGGTCGCCAGGGTGTACGATTCCCGCCAGGAAGCTTCCTTCGTACTTAAAGCCATCTGGGAACTGCACAGCAGCGGGGTTTCGCTGGATGAGATAGCCGTGCTTTACCGCAGTTCGTACCTCACCCCCGATATCGAATTTGCCCTGGCCCGTGAAGGTGTAAAGTACCGCACTTACGGCGGGGTCAAGTTTTTCCAGAAGGCGCATATCAAAGACTTGCTTGCCTATTTAAAAGTTATCTATAACCCCGAAGACGAACACGCCTGGCGGCGCATCGCCCTTCTTCAGCAGGGTCTGGGACAGGCTTCTTTTGACAAGCTCTGGCAGAAGTTAAAAAAATACTCAGACCCTCTCCAGGCAGCCCTTGAAGGCAAAGAAACCCCTTCCAGGGGCAAAGCCGGCTGGGAAGAGCTCTGCAGAGTTTTGGATACCGCCTGCAAAATGGGCTCTGATCCGGTGCCGCGGATAATTGCCGCCATTGTTGAAGACAACTACGATTCCGTTTTGAAAAAGAATTATGCCGACCAGTATGAAGAACGGCTCAGCGGAATCGAGCGGTTGATGATTTACGCCGAACGCTTTGATTCGCTGGCCTCTTTTTTGGAGTCGCTTGTGCTCGAGGAATCGGTATTTGCCGATACCAGTGCAGGCCCGGAAGGTTCCCGCGGGTTTCTCACCCTGTCCACCATCCACAGCGCCAAGGGCAAGGAGTGGGATGCCATTTTTATTATCGGTCTCAACCAGGGGCACTTTCCCAGCGGGCGAAGTTTCGGCAGCAGCCTGGATGAAGAAAGGCGCCTCTTTTACGTGGCCGCCACCCGGGCCCGCCGCTATCTTTACCTGACCACCTACCGGGAGGACTACCGTAATTACGGAGCGGTATCCGAAGGCCCCTCAATGTTCTTAAGAGAACTGCCGCCGGAATGTTACGACCTGGCTGATTACAACGGCGTTTTTTAGGAAGGGGCGCTTGATGGCTTCAGATAAGATTAACAGTTCACCGGTTATCAGGTTGCTGGTAAAAAGCCAGGTCCGGCTTTCCCGTCAATTTGACCGCCTGTTTCCTCAAAAATTCCGGGTGGACGGCCAGGAAGACTACCAGAAAAACATACTGCCCTCTTATTTAAAAGAAAACCAGGTTATCTACGACGTTGGAGGGGGCAAACGTCCTTACTTAAACTCCCGGGCAAAAGAGGATTTAAACATTAAATTGGTGGGCCTTGATATCGATGCCGCAGAGCTAAAAGAGGCGCCGGCCGGAAGTTATGACAGCACGGTTTGCAGAGATATCGCCGCGTACAGGGGCAACAACGACGCCGATCTGCTGATCTGTCAATCGCTTTTGGAGCACGTAAAAGATATCGATTCGGCTTTTGCGGCCTTTGCAAGCATCTTAAAGCCGGGCGGTCTGGCCATAATTTTTGTGCCGAACAGAAACGCCCTGTATGCCCGGCTGAACCTGCTCCTGCCGCAGGGTCTGAAAAGGTCGGTTCTTCACGCCGTCTACCCCGGCAGCAGGGAAAAACAGGGGTTTCCGGCTTACTACAGGAAATGTACCCCGCAGGAGCTTAAAAAACTGGCGCGTGAGCACGGTTTCGAGATTGGCGGCGAATACTATTATTACAGCAGCATCTACTTTTCTTTTTTCTTCCCCCTGCACCTGTTCTGGCGTCTGGGGCAGTTCTTGTTATACGGCCTTTTTAACGAACAGGCGGCGGAAACTTTTACCCTGGTGCTAAAAAAACGTTAATTTCCTGATAATAATGGACACCGCTTCAATAATTATAGTATAATACCAATTAATTTTACTTACCGTTACCCGGAGGTCAGCCATGCAGAAGATCGAGATTTACGATACCACCCTAAGAGACGGATCTCAACGCGAAGGAGTTTCGCTGTCGGTATCCGACAAACTGAAAATTGCCGAAAAGCTCGATGAGTTTGGAGTTGCTTATATCGAGGGCGGATGGCCGGGTTCCAACCCCAAGGATATGGAATTTTTTGATCGGGCCGCCAAAATGAAATTTAAAAATGCCCGCCTCTGTGCTTTCGGCAGTACCAGGAAACCCGGGAACAAAGCGGAGGAAGACGGCAATCTCCAGGCGCTGATCGAAGCCGGAACGGATACTGTAACAATATTTGGCAAAAGCTGGGATTTTCATGTCCGCGACGCCCTGAAAACCACCCTGGAAGAAAACATTTCCATGATCGAAGAAAGTATCGCCTACCTGAAGTCTTTAGGCCGCGAGGTTATATACGATGCCGAGCACTTTTTTGACGGCTACAAGGCCAATCCTGAATATGCCCTGGCGACGCTGGAAGCCGCCGCCGGGGGAGGGGCCGACAAAATTGTCCTTTGTGATACCAACGGTGGACTGATGCCGTGGGAACTTACCGTTTTCATGGAAGATGTCAAGGCACGGGTGAGTGTTCCCCTGGGCATACACGCCCATGATGATGCCGGTATGGCCACGGCCAACTCACTGCTGGCGGTTAAAGCAGGGGTCGGCCAGGTGCACGGGACGATTAACGGCTACGGGGAGCGCTGTGGCAATGCCAACCTGTGTACAATCATTCCCAACCTGCAGTTGAAAATGCACTGCCCGGTAGTTTCCCGGGAACAATTGATGGGTCTGACCAGGCTTTCCCGCTTTATTGCCGAGCTGGCCAATATTGCCCCCGCCGATCAGCAGCCCTATGTAGGCTTCAATGCTTTTGCCCATAAAGGCGGCATTCATGTCGATGCGGTAAGCAAAAAACCGGCCACATATGAGCACGCCGAGCCGGAGCAAGTGGGTAACCAGCGCCGCATCCTGGTTTCGGAGCTGGGCGGTCGGAGCAGTATTACCTTTAAGGCCAGCAAGAATAATATTAACCTGGAAAAGGGCCACCCGGATACTGCTTCCGTTTTAAACCGGATCAAGGAAATGGAACATTACGGCTACCAGTTCGAGGGAGCGGAAGGTTCATTCGAACTGCTGGTTCTAAAGATGATGAAAGCTTACCGGCCTCTCTTTCAGCTGGAAGGATTTAGGATGATTATCGAAAAACGGGCCGACGGCCAGCTGTATTCCGAGGCGACGATCAAGGTGCGGATTGGCGATGTCCAGGTGCATACCGCGGCTGAAGGCAACGGCCCGGTTAACGCCTTGGACAACGCTTTGCGTAAGGCCCTGGAAGGGGTTTATCCTGCATTGAAAAAAATTAAGCTTACGGACTTTAAGGTGCGGGTCATCGATGGTGTTGACGGAACCGGGGCCCAGGTCAGGGTGCTTATCGAATCCTGCGACGACCAGATCAGCTGGGGAACGGTAGGTGTTTCACCGAACATCATTGAGGCCAGCTGGATTGCCCTGGTTGACAGCCTGGAATACGGGCTGCTCTGTCGTAAACTGCCCGAGTTTGATAGAGCGAGAAATGTGCTCGAACAGCTGAAAGGTGAAATATAAAGGGCTTGACTCCATAAGGCGGTTGCAGATTAACCCCGGGTTGATCAAGAATTTTAAGGAGATACAGGAAAATTGAACGACGAGAAACTATCCGCGATCCTGCTCGAACTTTCAGAGGCGGCAGGCCCGGCGGGCGACGAAATCGAGGTTTTGCAGATCGCCGCCCGCTATTTTCGTGAATATGCCGGTGAAATCAAAATAGATCGCTTCGGGAACCTTTTATCCGTCAAGCCCGGGGAAACCGGTCCGGGGGACAGCGGCATTACCCTGGCCCTGGTAGCCCATATTGACGAGATCGGGGCCATGGTGACGAAAATCGAAGAAGGCGGTTTTCTGCGTTTTACCCCCATAGGGGGTGTTGACCCTCGCATCCTGATTGGCCAGACCGTGGAAGTGAAAGCAAAAAGGCGCTTGAAAGGTGTCATCGGTGCCGCCCCACCTCACCTGCTCAGCCTGGAAGAACGCAATGAGACGGTGCCTATCGATAAAATGTTTATTGACCTGGGCCTGGATGATGAGGCAGTAAAAGAACAGGTCCTGGTTGGGGATTTTATCTCCCTGGAACAAAAACCCCTGGTTATGGAGAACGAAAGGATTGTTACCGGAAAAGCCCTTGACAACCGGGCCGGTGTGGCCGCCCTGATCTATTGTGCCGCTGAACTGGCCGGCTTTCGGCACCGAGCAGACATCTGCTTTGTCGCCTCCCTCCAGGAAGAAGTAGCCCTGCGGGGTGCGATAACCGCCGCATACGGCCTCAGCCCCGATCTGGCGGTTGTGGTCGATGTCACCCATGGTGATGCACCGGGCCTCGAGGAAAAAGGGGTTTTTAAACCGGGCAAGGGCCCGGCTCTGGCCGTGGGCCCCAACCTGCATCCGGTTTTAAGCGAGCAGCTGCAGGAAACGGCAAAGCGGCACTACCTTCCCTACCAGGTGGAGCCGATCCCCGGGCACAGCGGCACCGACGCCTGGGCCTTCCAGGTTTCCCGCGAAGGCATTCCCACCGGCCTGCTCTCGATACCACTGCGCTATATGCATACCGCAGTCGAGCTAATCAGCCTGGACGACTTAACCGCCGGTGCCAAGCTGCTCAGTTATTTTACCCGGGCTGTTGATGCCCAATTATTGGAGGGTCTGATCGATGCTGGCTGAATTGGCCGATCTGAACGGTGTTTCCGGTAATGAAAAAGCGGTCCGCCGCTTTTTGCTGAACAGGCTGGAAGGGGCCCGGGCCTGTTCGACTGTAGACACCATGGGCAACCTTTTCGTGCGCAAAGGTGCCGAGAGTTCAAAGCGCCGGGTAATGCTTTCGGCCCACATGGACGAAGTGGGCCTGATGATCACGTCGATCCAAAAAAGCGGTCTGCTTAAATTTAAGCCGGTGGGCGGAATTGACGCCAGGATGCTGGTTGCCAAGCGGCTGCGTATCGGCGATAAAGGTCTGCCCGGTGTGATCGGTGCGAAGCCGTTCCACCTGCAGGAAAAAGATGAGCAGAAAAAGCCCTTTCGGGAAGAAAGCCTTTGTATCGACGCCGGGTTTGCCGGCCGGGAAGAAGCCGAAAAACATGTCAAGCCGGGAGACTACGTTTCCTTTGACTCTGCATGCACTGCCCTGGGTGAGGGTTATTTCAGGGGCAAAGCCTTTGACGACCGGGCCGGATGCCTGATTTTGCTGGAACTGCTCCTGGAAAACAACGGCCTCAATTTCGATGCCGCCTTTACCGTCCAGGAAGAAGTGGGGACAAGGGGTGCCGAGGTGGCCGCCTATCGCCTCCAGCCGCAAAAAGCGCTTGTCGTCGAAGCTACTGCGGCCGGGGATACCCCGGAAACGGAAAAAGACGCGGTAAGCACTTCACTGGGAAAAGGGCCGGCGATCAGCATCATGGACCGTACCATTATGGTCAGCCGGGAACTGCGTGAAGAGCTGGCCGAAGCGGCCGAAGAAGCCGGGGTGCCTTACCAGTACCGCCGCCTTACCGGGGCGGGCACTGAAGGAGGGGCAATATCTTTATCGCGTGAAGGGGTAAAGACGGCGGTGATTTCTGTTCCCTGCCGCTATATCCATTCACCGCACAGTGTTGTTAAAGAAAGCGATATAAACCATACTCTTTCCCTGGTAAGAGCCTGGTTGGAACGCCGGCAGTAAAAAGAGCGGGGTGGTGGGAAAATGGAAGAGACAGTGAAGTTGTTGAGCGAAGCTTTTGGTCCCTCCGGAGACGAGGGAGAGGTGCGCCTGCTGATCAAAGATCTGGTCAAAGATCGAGCCGACCGGATTTTTGAAGACAGCCTGGGGAGTCTCTTTATAACGCTGGAAGGTCCGGCACCGAAAATCATGATCTCGGCCCACATGGACGAAATCGGGATCATCGTAACTCATATCAATGAAAACGGCTTTCTTCGCCTGGCACCGGTCGGCGGCATTTCGCCGCATCTGCTGGTCGGACAAAGACTGCGCTTTAAGGACGGGACTGCCGGAACGGTTTATCATGAAAAGATCAAGGAGAGAAAAGAGCTGGACTGGAGCAAGCTCTACCTCGATATAGGTTTAAAAGACAATAAAGAAGCGGAAAACGGGGTCAGAATTGGTGAGGTGGCCTGCCTGGATCAGCCGTTTAAGGCCTTAAGCGGGGGGCGCTTTATGGCCAAGGCGATGGACGACCGGGCCGGATGTGCCCTGCTGGTGGAAACCATCAAGAACCTCCCGACCGGACTGCCCCATGAAATTTGTTTTGTCTTTACCGTCCAGGAAGAGCTGGGCCTGCGAGGGGCGAAAACCGCCGCTTATAGATGCGGCCCCGATTACGGGCTGGCTGTCGATGTAACCGCGGTCGGCGATACACCTAAAGCGCCGACCATGGCGGTAAGCCTGGGCAAGGGCCCCGCCGTCAAGGTAAAAGACCGCTCGGTATTCTGTCATCCGCGGGTGCGCCGCCTGCTTGTCGAGACGGCCGAAAAGCACGGCATCCCTTACCAGCTTGAAGTCCTTGAGCGGGGAGGCACCGATATCGGGGCCGTCCATATCTCCCGTGAAGGAGTGCCTTCCGGAGCGGTTTCCCTTCCATGCCGCTACGTGCACACTTCATCTGAAATAATTGACGGCGGTGATTTGCACCATGCCTCCGACCTGCTGCAAAAAGTTCTTACCGCAACCTGGCCGAATCCGGAGGAACTGCACGGAGAATGAGAAAAGACAACCTGGAAGACTTGATCTGCTTAAACGCTTTAAACCGGGTCACTGTGCTCGGGCCAAAACGAATTGCCATCATGCTCAAGCATTTTGGTTCACCTGAAGAGGCCTGGAAAGCGACGCCCCGTCAATGCCGTTCAATTCCCGAACTGCAGGGGTGCGCGGGAAAGCTGGAAAAAGAAAAGGCAAAGATCGATGCGGACCGGGAATGGCGGCAGATTTTAGAGCAAAAGATTAAATGTGTTTCAATCTACTGCCCGGAATACCCGGCTTTGCTCAAGCAGGTGCCGTTTCCCCCGCCTCTACTTTATTACCGCGGCAGTCTTGACAAGATCGATCAGCCGGCGGTGGCGGTAGTCGGCAGCAGGCGCTGCACTTTTTACGGCAGGGAGGTTGCGCACAGGCTGGCGGTAGAACTCTCGGACGCCGGCATCTCGGTGATCAGCGGGATGGCCCTCGGTGTGGACACCGCCTCCCACCGCGGCGCCCTGGAGAGCGGCGCCTATACCGCCGCCGTTCTCGGCTGCAGCGTCGAGCAGTGCTACCCGCCGGGCAACGCCGACTTGATGGAAAAAATCATTGAATCGGGCGTGGTTCTAAGTGAGTTTCCCCTGGGCAGTGCCCCGCAGGCCGGCAATTTTCCTCGCCGGAACCGCATAATCAGCGGACTGTCGCTGGGCACAGTGGTAGTTGAGGCTACGGCAAAAAGCGGAGCGCTGATTACCGCTCACTATGCGGTTGAACAAAACCGCGAAGTGTTTGCCGTGCCCGGCAATGTGGGCAGCCCCTACAGCCGCGGCTGTCACCGCCTGATCAAAGACGGAGCGCGGCTGGTCGAATCGGCCGCCGACATCCTGGACGAACTTTATCTTGGCTTTCCCGAAGAAGAGCAGTTAAGCCTGGATTTTGCCGCTTTCGGGCTCAGCGAAGAAGAGAAAAAACTGCTCGCTGCCCTTCCTTATCAACCCATGCATATTGATGATATTATCAAGCTTAGTGGGAGCAGTGCCGCCGCTGTCAGCAACCTGCTCCTCTCCCTGGAATTGAAGAAGTGTATTCGCCAGACTCCGGGCAAGTATTTTTGCCGAATTTGACAAGTGTGGTAGAATACTTTGCGGAGAGTTTTTTGAAACCCCCTGAGGAGGGTGACTGGATGGACCTGGTTATTGTCGAATCACCGGCCAAGGCCCGCACCATCGGCAAGTTCCTAAGCAAAAAATACAAGGTAATGGCTTCACAGGGTCATTTGATCGACCTGCCGCGCAGCAAGATGGGGGTGGATATAGAAAACGGTTTTCAGCCCAACTATATCACCATCCGCGGCAAAGGCAAAATATTAAAAGAACTGCGGGAAGCCGGTAAAAAAGCTGACCGGGTTTTTCTGGCCGCAGACCCGGACCGGGAAGGGGAAGCGATCTGCTGGCACATCGGCCGGACCCTGAAAATCGACATGGAAAAACCCTGCCGGGTAGAATTTAACGAAATCACCAGGGAGGCCGTAAAAGATGCTTTCCAAAATCCCCGCCTGATCGACCATCACCGGGTCGATTCTCAGCAGACCAGGCGCATACTCGATCGCCTGGTGGGCTACAAGATCAGCCCCCTGCTGTGGCGAAAAGTTAGAAGCGGCCTCAGCGCGGGCAGGGTGCAGTCGGTTGCCGTGCGCCTGATCTGCGAACGCGAGGAAGAAATAAAAAACTTTGTCCCCGAAGAATACTGGACCCTTGACGCCCTCCTGAAAGAACAAAACAGCAAGGAGCAGTTTAAAGCCGCCCTTGATCGCTATAAACGCAAGAAAATTAAACTTAAAGACCAGGCCCAGACGGATAAAGTTGTCGAAGACCTGGCAGGTGAAAAATTCGTAGTAGACAAAATTACCCGCAGCCGGCGCAAAAGGCGCCCCTTGCCGCCGTTTACCACCAGCAGCATCCAGCAGGAAGCATCATCAAAGCTGGGTTTTACCAGCCGCAAGACCATGACAGTCGCCCAACAGCTCTATGAGGGCATTAATGTCGGTTCGGGTGAAACCGTGGGCCTGATCACTTACATCCGCACCGACTCAACCAGGGTTTCTAACCAGGCCCGGGTTGAAGCGCGCGAGATGATCGAGAAAAAGTTCGGGAACGATTTTTTGCCCGATAAGCCGCCATTCTATAAAACCAGGCAGGGAGCCCAGGAGGCCCATGAGGCAGTCAGGCCGACTTCCGTGAAACGCGAACCCGATACTATCCGCCGGTATTTGAGCCGTGACCAGAACCGCCTTTACAAGCTGATCTGGGATCGCTTTGTGGCCAGCCAGATGAATCCCGCGGTTTATGACCGGGTCAAGGTAAGCATTAACGCCGGTGATTACAGCTTCCGGGCTACCGGTTCGACCCTGCGGTTTCCCGGCTTTTTAGTTCTTTACCAGGCTAACAATACAGAAGAAGACACAGTCCTGCCCGAACTTGAAGAAGGGCGGGAACTCAAAGCGGTCAAGCTCATTCCGGAACAGCATTTTACCAAGCCGCCGCCCCGCTACAACGAGGCCTCCCTGATAAAAACCCTTGAAGAAAAAGGGATCGGCCGGCCCAGCACCTACAGCCCGATTATTGAAACCATCCAGAGCCGCGGGTATGTAATAAAGGAAAACAAGGCTTTTGTGCCTACCGAGCTTGCTTTTGTCGTGGTCGAACTAATGATCGGTTACTTTCCTGAAGTAATCGATATCGATTTCACTGCCCGCCTGGAACAGCGGCTCGATGAAATAGAAGAGGGAAAGCAGGAAGGTTTAAAGGTTCTGGATGATTTTTATTACGGCTATTTCAAAGACAGGCTCGAAGAAGCCGATCAAAAAATTGAGAAGGTGGAGCTTACCCCTGAGGTCAGCGACGAGACCTGCCCCCGGTGCGGTAGTCAGCTTGTATACAAACACGGCCGCTTCGGCCGGTTTCTCGCCTGCCCCGCTTACCCGGACTGTAAATACACCAAGAAAATAGTCAAAGAAACCGGAGTGGAATGTCCGATCGACGGGGGGATGATCGTTGAAAGGCGTTCCAGGAAAGGACGCATTTTTTACGGCTGCAGCAATTATCCCGACTGCACTTTTTCCATCTGGAACAAACCCCTTCCGGAAAATTGCCCGCAGTGCGGTTCGCTCATGAGCGAAAGCAGGAAAAATAAAAAGCGTACAGCCCGCTGCAGTGCTAAGGAATGCGGATATGAACAACCTCTTGCGGCCCAAAAAACAGCCGCAGAATCTTCATAACCCCGAAGAAATTCTTTTGAGCAGGGAAACTGTTACCCCGGCATGCCGCTTCATACCAACCCGAGATGTGAATAGCTGAAATATTTTTAAAAACAAGGCTATTTGCTTGCAACCAGTGATTAGTTATGTTAGTATAATAAGGAAGTTTCGACAGAGTAATAAGGGTGTTGCGTTTTGGATGCAAACGATTGGCTCGAGAGCTTTCTGTTTTACCAGTTCACCGAGAAAAATGCATCACCTTTGACTCTGCAGGCCTACCGCAGTGACATTATTCAATTTCTTGGCCTGGAGGATGTCCATAAGGACGGAGTCTTCGAGATTAACCACCTGATGCTGAGGCGCTACCTGGCCTGGCTGAAGGAAAAAGAATATTCACGACGTTCAATTGCGCGCAAACTTTCTGCGACGCGTTCTTTTTTGTTTTTTTTACAGAGACAGGCTGTCATTAAAAGCGGTCGCTGGTCGGCGGTGGCAAGGCCGAGACAGGAAAAACCACTGCCCCATTTTCTTTACTACCATGAAGTGGCGGCTCTTTTGGAAGCCCCGGACAGTGAAAATCCGTTGGGGTTCAGGGATCGGACTATGCTGGAGCTGATTTATTCTTCCGGACTGCGGGTTAGTGAACTGTTGAGCTTAAAGCCCGCCTCTTTACAGCTGGAAGAAAAGCTGATCAAAGTTTTCGGCAAGGGAAACAAGGACCGCATCGTGCCCCTGGGCGGTATTGCAGCCGGCCTGCTTGAAAAGTACATGGATGAAAAACGGCCGCTTCTGGCCGCCCGGGAAAAACAGGGCCGTGAATACGAAGAACTTTTCCTGAACAGGTGGGGCAGGCCCTTAAGTGATCGCGGTGTGCGCTATATCTTTAAAAAATATATCCAGCAGGTTTCCCACAAGATCGGCATCACACCGCATTCACTGCGGCACTCGTTTGCCACCCACCTGCTGGAAAGGGGTGCGGATTTAAGAGTTGTCCAGGAGTTGCTCGGTCATGCCAGCATCTCAACCACCCAGATATACACCCACGTCACGAAAGAAAGATTAAGCGAGGTTTACCGGTCGGCTTTCCCCCGGTAGCGCACTGCCGGCGTATTAAGAGCGTAATTTGGCAATTTTTACAACAACCCGGTACTCAAGCAAACTTAATTGACCGGGCACTTGGACATGGAAGAGGGCGTTAGTTAAATATGATTAAAGGGACAACCATCCTGGCTGTAAAAATAGGCGGTAAAGTGGCCCTGGCGGGAGACGGTCAGGTTACTTTTGCCAATAATACGATCATTAAAAACGGGGCAAGAAAAGTTCGACGCCTGTATGAAGACAAAGTAATTGCCGGTTTCGCCGGTGCCGCCGCCGATTCTCTTACGCTCTGCGAAAAGTTTGAAGGAAAACTGGAAAGCTACCAGGGCAACTTGCAGAGGGCGGCGGTTGAGCTGGCCAAGGAGTGGCGCACCGACCGGGTATTAAGAAGGCTTGAGGCCCTGCTGGTCGCCGCCAGCAGTGAATCACTGCTGATGATCTCCGGCACGGGAGAAATTATCGAGCCCGATGACGGGATTGCCGCGGTTGGATCCGGAGCGCCCTATGCCCTGGCCGCTGCAAGGGCCCTTATGCGCAATGCCGATTTGCCGCCGGGTGAAATTGTCGCCCAGGCTATGAAGATAGCTTCAGAGATATGTATTTACACCAACGATAACATTATTGTTGAAGAACTTTAGAATTAGAAGGGTTGATTTGTTTACGATGACCAAAGAAGAACTTACTCCGCACCAGATAGTGGCTGAGCTTAACCGCTACATTATCGGTCAGGAAGACGCCAAGCGCTATGTTGCCGTAGCCCTCAGGAACAGGTACCGGCGCAAACAGCTGGCTGAAGATCTGCAGGAAGAAATAATTCCTAAAAACATAATCATGATTGGGCCCACCGGAGTGGGCAAAACTGAAATTGCCCGCCGCCTGGCCCGCCTGGTTAACGCCCCTTTTGTTAAGGTTGAAGCTACCAAGTTTACCGAAGTAGGTTATGTCGGGCGCGATGTTGAATCAATGGTGCGCGATCTGGTGGAAACTTCGGTCCGGATTGTGCAGAACGAGCAGATGTTGGCCGTTCAGGATAAAGCAAAAAAGAATGCCGAAGATCGCCTGGTTGATATAATTGCCCCTCTGCCGAAAAAAAGCCAGCGGCAGACCAACCCGCTCGGCTTCCTCTTCCAGGCTTCGCCGACCCAGGAAGAACGTGCCGCCGAAGAATCGGCAAGCTCGACTTTTCAGGAGAGGCTGAAAGAAGCCAAGGAAGAACAGAAAAAAGTCAGGGAACGCTTGAACAAGGGCGAGCTTGAAGGGCAGATGGTTGAAATTGAAGTCGAAGAACGCAAGGCTTCCATGGTCGACCTGTTTTCCGGGCAGGGGATGGAAGAAGTAGGCATAAACCTGCAGGACGTTCTCGGCAACCTGGTCCCTCCGAAAAAGAAAAAACGCCGGGTGACTGTTTCCGAGGCCAGGAAAATAATACAGCAGGAAGAAGCCCAGCGCTTAATCGACATGGATGCGGTTACTAATGAAGCTCTCAAAAGAGCAGAGCAGTTGGGAATTATATTTCTTGACGAAATTGACAAAATTGCCGGTAAAGATT
>PUNU01000271.1 GCA_003551865.1 Syntrophomonadaceae bacterium | reverse complement strand
CTTTGCCCGGTTGCACTGGGCAATGACGGCGGCGGTTCTATCCGCGGCCCTGCCAGCCTCTGCGGGGTTTACGGTATAAAGCCTCAATTTGGCCGGGTTCCCGGCCAGCCCAAACTGCCGGGTTGGGAAACGATGGTCCAGGATGGGCCGTTAGCCCGGACCGTGGCAGATGCGGCCTTAATGCTGGAGGTAATTGCCGGGCCCGACGAACGGGATCGTTTTACTTTGCCGCCGGCGGATAATAACTACCCGGAATGCCTGCATGAAGGAGTTAAGAGTCTGCGGATAGCTTACAGCCCCGACCTGGGCTATGCCCCGGTAGATTCTGAAGTGGCGAAGATTACCCGGCAGGCTGCGGAGAGATTTAAGGATCTCGGCTGTACTGTAGATGAAGTGAACTTGAATGTTACCGATATGAGTGAAGCGCTGCAGACCATGGTTATTGTTGAATTTGCTACCGCCTTGGAGAATGACTTTGAAAAAGTCAAAGAAACACTATATCCCGCATATGAGCCTTTTCTGATGATGGAAAGCAGTTTTTCCGGCAGGCACATGGCCCGGGTACAGTTCCAGCGTGAAGAGTTCTGGAACGAAATCTGGCCCCTGTTTGAAAAGTACGACCTTCTGTTAACACCGGCTACCTGTGTAACTGCTTTTGATTCGGGAGAAGGAGGACCGCTGGGACCCGATCAAATTAACGGACAGGGTGTAGGGCCTTTTGCCTGGATTGGGATGCTGCACCCCTTTAATTTTACCGGCCAACCGGCCGCTTCTGTGCCCTGCGGCTTTACATCGAATGGTTTGCCAGTGGGCCTGCAGCTAATCGGCCGCCGTTTTGACGAAAAATCGGTCCTAAGGGCATCTGCAGCATTTGAGAAAGCCTGCCCCTGGTATGATAGAAAACCGGGTCTCTAAAAATCCGTAACAAGGGCGAGCAAGGGGACCGTAGCAAGGGGATGCGTAGCAAGGGGACGGGGTACTTGCTACACCCGGGGGCCGGGAAAAGCAGGGAGAGTTGTGTAGCAAGTACCCCGTCCCCTTGCTACACATGAGGAGGCGGAGAATCGATGAACCGGGATAAATTTAGAAAGTGCCCAAACTGCGGTGAAAAGGTTGAGGTTGATGCTGTCAGGTGCAGACACTGTCACTGCTTCCTGGAAAGTGGTCTTGTAGAAAAAACTGATCCCGTTCAGGATGAAGAGGAAGTAATCAGGGTCACGCCGACTCTGGATGTCCTTCAATGCCCCCGGTGTAGAGCTTCCATTGAGGAAGGGGTAAGAATATGCGGCAACTGTAGAGCTCATATTTCTTGGAAAGACGGCGAACCGAGACTTTCGCCCGGCTTTGTAATCCAGCAAACCGGCTGTGCCCTGACTTCGCTGGGCTGCCTAATTCCGCTGCTGGTCTTCCTGGTATTATTTATCTACCTGTTGTTTGCCGGATGCTAGTAGCTGCCCTCTGAAAAACTTTGCCATGACGCAGTAGGCAGTGAAACTACAGGGCAGGACAAAAGATAATAATTATGAAATGCGGAACAGTAGTTCCCGGCCACTTATTAAAAGCTGTTTGATTAAGGTGGTGAATTGATTTGACTGCTACTCCTGCGGAAGTAACGCGGCCCCAGCTTTACCGGATATACTACATTGACAGGATGATTAGGGCCAGGAGCTACCCGAACACCGGGAACCTGGCACGCGAACTGGGAGTAAGCCGGCGGACCATCCTGCGCGATGTGGAGTACCTCAAAGACAGTTTTAGCGCTCCCCTGGAATACAATGCCCGTGAAAGGGGCTACTACTATACAGAACCGGAATACAGCCTCGGGTTGCTAAAGCTGACCGAGGGGGAACTGCTTTCCTTATATTTAAGCCACCAGCTGCTGGCCAAGTGCCGCGGGGCTCCCTACGCCCGCCCGGTCATTACCGCTTTTAACAAAATTTGCGAGCACCTGCAGGAAGAAATAAATATTGATTTTGGCCGTCTTGCGGAAACAATCAGTTTTGATCTTGAGCCCCTGCGCGGCGAAGAGGAAAAAGTGGCTTCAAACTTCTCTGATATTGCCCGCGCCATAAAAAACAAGCGGCAGATAAAGATCAAGCACTACTCCATTGCCGCGGATTCCAGCCGGGATCGCACAGTCGATCCCTATATGCTCCGGTATTACCAGGGAGCCTGGTATATGTTCGGCTACTGTCATCTGCGCGGTGAAATGCGTATTTTTGCTCTCGACCGCATGCAGGAGCTGCAACCGACCAGGAAGGCTTTTGAAATACCCCCGGGTTTTAGCCCGGATAAGTACTTCGAAGATACTTTCCAGTTTTACAAGGGTGAAGAAATTGGCAGTGTTGAAATATGGTTCAGTTCCAGACAGGCGCGCTGGATCAAGGAAAGAAAATGGCACCCTACTCAAAGAATAACCGAGCACCCGGACGGTTCGCTAACCCTCGCTTTTCAAACCAGTGGTTTTTCCCAGGTCAAAAGGTGGGTTTTGAGCTTCGGAAGGGAAGCAAGGATGTTGGCCCCGCCTAAACTGGTGGAAGAAATAGCTGCAGAGCTTGGCGAAGCAGCGGAGCAGTATGATTAGCCGTAATGTCAGGGGGACGGGGTTGTTGACAACAATCTTTTATGCTTTCTGCAATCTTTATAGCATAAATTTGGCAGCCGCTTATCTCTTTGTGGTGATTAAGGGCTTGAATAAACCTGAAATAATCTTCGTCTTCATTCAAAAATTATCTGACGGTTTATACTTCGCATAATGATATG
>PUNU01000247.1 GCA_003551865.1 Syntrophomonadaceae bacterium | reverse complement strand
TGGACACATTCGAAATTTTCCAACAAGGTTTACAAAGTTAGAGTACTCTTGTCACACCTGCCGGCACATTTTCAACTTTTGGCCAAAGGCACAACCAGGCCCGGTTCAACTGCTTACCCAAGCAGTAGAAAAGCGGTAGATAAATTAATCAGAGGGGTTATTACAGATTCGGCCTAAAACAGGTCCAGGATCTGCCGCACAATATTCTGCCGGCCGCGATAGCGGAATGACTCAAAAAAATAATAAGACAATGGAATTGTTGGCAAAAAAATATTCCTATCTTTTATAGGAAATAATGTATATGAGAGATACTGTTGATTTTGCCTCACGGATGAGTATCGGTGCTATCCGTGGGAAGATTCATATAACCGCAGGTGCTTTTCGGAATGCTAAAGGCGGCATGAAATTATAAAAAAGGGTTCGTTCTTATATTATATGAATTTTAAAGTTAGAAGGATTTGTTCAAAAATATCTTCGTATAGTTCAACTTGCAACATCACCGTCAAAGAGCCGTGCTCAGTTGGTAATACTACTTCATAAGTAACAGATCCGGCGTCGAAGCCGGGTGAAGAGATCAGGTAAGTGCGTGCATAGAGCACACCGTCTCTTCCATCAATGGTAATCAATTCGGCCGCAACCGATGTATACTCATCAGACTCAGGCACCTTGATTTCAGGATAACGGTTGATCACGATGGGAACGCCGTACGGGCTGCCAGGAATGCCGCCGTCTTCCTGAACCGCTTCTTCCATATACGCAACTATTTCCTGAGGAGCTATAAAAACACTCTCGTTTTTTATCACTCCAGTCTGCAAATCGATCCGCTTATACTCAAATACCGACCAGCTATCCGGATGTTTTAAAGCAAAACCGTAATCATGGTTCTGGTAAACATCCCACCCTGTCGGCAGGTCGGCTGTATCGATCAGCTCTTCTCCGGTATGAAGAGCGGCAGCGATCCCGGACCGGTCAATGGGCTCGTCCCAGACAAATCCGTAACCGTCAGTCCAGGGATTACCCTCCACCAAGGCCTGTACCCTGTCCACCGCAGGAAATTCGGTTGAGGTGTAGACCAGCGATTCAACCGTGATCTGTGTGCTAAGAACCCCTCCCGGATGAGCAGAGGCAAATACCTTGTTAAAATTAAGGACAGCTGTCCCATCAATTACCTTAATGTTTTCAAGAACTGCTGTCTCAGGCACGGTCCGCCCCACGCTGCCGTCTTCCGGCAGGGGGCCGGTAATCAGTTCAGTTATGGCGGCAAAAAGAGGAGCTTCGGTGCTGGAAACAGCGCGCTTAACCGGCGTAACAAATCCGTATAAGCCGCCGACCATATTATCTGCAGCCTGGTCATCAGCAAAGTAAAGGGTCAGGTTTAATCCTTCCTCCCCTTCATTCCCTGGAAGCGCCGCAGTATCTTCGCTGTCTCCAAACCTCTCCATGATCCTTTCGAGCAGAGGCAAAGCGTCCTCCAGCTGTTCACAGGCTGCGGTAAAAAAAACAAGCAGAATAAACAGGCAGGCCAGGATTAAACGAAGCTTAGTTTTACAGATATGCTTCCCTGCAGATGAAAATAATCTGCTTCCACTATTCATAATAAGCCTCCAGTCTATATAGATCTCCTAAAATAAATGCATCCAGTAAACTGCCCTGAATTCTTTATTTTCATCCATAGTAAATGTGATCGAGCGGTTCTTGTCGTAAGGAACATAATCAGTACCATACTTAATAGACCAGCCGCTGAAGTTGCCCACCAGATCGGTATCTGCCGGGGCTTCCAGGTGGACCTGCGTAACCGCCTCGACATCCTTTATCGTATAAGGCGTCCTGCCCCCGTGACCGGTATTGCTGGCAATATCCACCCCAATTTTCATTGAAGGATCATCCGCAGATGAGCTTACCGACAGCGTATAGTTTGCCGGCGGTTTTAACGGATCATCGGGCTCCTTAATTGCTTCCGGATGGGCAGCGTAATGGGCTGTTACCGTTTTGTCGCTATCCATGACCAGGGTGATTGCACGATTAGAGGTAGATACCGCCCCCGACCAAACGGTGAAGCGGTAACGTTCCATCCCTGAACCTATGTATTCCGGAGCGACAAGCTTAACCTGCGTGCCAGGTGCCAACCTCTCCAGACTGTAGCTTGTCGTGCCGCCGTGCCCGCTAGTGCTGCTGATATTTGCTTCTATAGCTACTTGCGGAATGCGCGCTGAGACAGCTCCCACAGTTAGGCTGTGATAATCCGTAATAATGTCCCGAGGCGGAAGCTCAATTTCTCTGCCCTCAATCTCTGTTCCAGGTAGTGGAGTTGCCGGTTCAAGTGCTGGATCATCTTCAATCACTTCAATCACATTGTAATGGGCAATAACTGTCGAGTCTTCGTAAATGACAAAATCAACCGATTTGGCGGTGTTTTCCACCGCTCCGGACCAGTGGCTGAAAACCCCTGACTGGTCATCGGCGGCAACAAGAACCACCCTGGTGCCAACTCTAATATCCTCTATTGTATAATTAGTTAGCTGATCGTATAATAAATAACCACCACCATATTCTTCCATGACAAAAGCAGAAACTAGCGCTTCTGAGATCCCGGAAGATTCAACTGTCAGGGTGCTCGGAGAAGGAATTATGCTGTGGTCTAAAAATACTCTAAACCGATTTTCGCCTGACATGTACGAAACAAGCAGATAAACAATGACGGGCTCATTATACACTCTTAGGATATGAGGGTGATTCTCACGCTCTTGACTTAAACAATAATTAATAT
>PUNU01000253.1 GCA_003551865.1 Syntrophomonadaceae bacterium | reverse complement strand
ATGTTGCTAATGGGGCAAGCAAGAGCCAGGTTGGTTTGCGTTTAACCGCTTAAACGGCAGCCTTTTTGTGTTAGAATAGATTTATCGTAAAATACTACCCTGAGAAAGCGGCTGATCATTTAATGGACCCTTTTTTCGAAAAACACCTGGAAACAGCCCGGGCGGCAGCCCGCCGGGCCGGGAAGCTGGTTTTAGAACAGCAGGGCCAAACCTCCATATCGGAAAAAGCCCTGGATAACCTGGTTACGGAAGCCGACCTGGCAGCGCAGGAAACGATTATCGATATGATCCTGGAACATTTCCCGGATCACAGCATCATGGCCGAAGAAAAGGATTTGTCGGCAAAAAGCAGTTCCGCTGATCTATGGATAATCGATCCCCTGGACGGAACCAACAACTATGCACACAATATTCCCCACTTCAGCATCTCCATAGCCTATGCTCGCTCCGGCCAAGTTTCGGTGGGGACCGTATTTGACCCGGTGCGAAACGAAATGTTTGCCGCACAAAAGAGCGGCGGAGCTTACCTGAACGAAGTGCCGATCAGCGTTTCCCGGGCCCGCTCTCTTAAAGAAGCAGTTGTAGCCACCGGTTTCTATTATGATCGGGGCGCGGTCATGCGTAAAACCCTGAACAGTATTGAAAAACTTTTTGGGGCAAACGTCCACGGTATCCGCCGTTTCGGCAGTGCCGCCCTCGATTTATGCTGGGTGGCCTGCGGCCGGTTTGATGCGTTTTTCGAATACAAGCTTTCAACCTGGGACTTCGCCGCCGGCATGCTTATTGCAGAAGAAGCAGGAGGACTCTGCACCGACCAGGAAGGCGGCAGGCTCGATTTGAGCAGTCCGGGGCTGGTTGTTTCAAACGGTAAATTCCACGAAGAACTGTTAAATATCGTCGGCTGGGACAAAAACAGCTAAGGCGATTTACCTTTATCCCAAATTATAGTGCTCATAATACCGGCGCTTTTCCTAAACCTAAAAAAATGACCGCAAAGTTTCGCCTGTCAGACCACCCCCTTTATTTCAGGCCATTTTCGGGAAACTCTGCCGGGAACGGAAAATGTGCAGCCCGCCTTTTTTCTCCTTCTGTTTTGTACAAAAATTATGTTAAAATTAAGTGATCTCAAGACCATTAAATGCAGGCAAAAACAGGGTGGTTTAAATGGCCGGACACAAAAAGACTCCGGAAAGGCAAAGCATCCCCTGGCTGGGGGGAAAATATGCAGGCCAACTCAAAGATGGTATCCCCCACGGCCGCGGTAAATTCCTGCTGCCGGACGGCACCAGGTATGAGGGGGAATGGCGAGACGGCAAACCGCACGGCAGTGGAACGGTCATCTATGGCGGCGGGGCCGCCTACAAGGGAGAATTTTATAACGGTAAGCGGCATGGCCACGGCATCTATACCTGGCCGGACGGCAGCAAAGTCGAGGGACTGTGGGAAAACGGACAGTTCGTAAAAACCCTGGAAAAACTGCAGGCGGAAGAAGACAGATCCCCTGCTATAATAAAGCGTCCCGGTAAAGATGTAACAACATCCGCCCCGGCAATACACGTTAAACAGCTCAGTCACTGGTATGGCAACCTGCAGGCGGTAAAACAAATCAGTTTCGATGTTTACCCCGGCGAAATCCTTGGCTTTCTGGGCCCAAACGGAGCCGGCAAATCGACTACGATCAAAGTTTTAACCGGGCAGCTGCCCCTGAAAAGCGGAAAGGCACAAATACTGGGACGAGATATCGGCAGAGACGATCCGCTTCTGCAGTCACAAATCGGGGTTACTTTTGAAGAAAAAAACCTATACCTGGAAATGAACGCTTTAGAAAACCTTGATTTTTTTGCTTCTCTTTTTGGTATCCGCAATCCCGGCTCGATGGAAGCCCTAAAACGTGTGGGGCTGGCCGATCGGGCCGGTGATCGCGTAGCCAACTATTCAAAAGGAATGCGCCAGCGCCTGATGATAGCCCGGGCTTTCATCAATAAACCGAAGGTCCTTTTCCTAGATGAACCGACAGACGGGCTGGATCCGGTAACTGCCGCCGAGATCAGAAATACTATAAAAGAAGAAGCGGACAGGGGAGCGGCGGTACTGCTGACTACCCACAACATGTTTGAAGCCGACGAGCTTTCAGATCGGGTCGCCTTCATCAACGAAGGAGAGATTGTTGCTCTTGATACGGCGGAAAACCTGAAATTGAAATACGGTAAAAGGTCTGTGCGGGTGCGGCTGCGTGACGGAGACGACGTGAGGGAAGAAAAAATCCCCCTGGATGGTGACAGGTCATCAAGCCGCTTAAGCGAACTGGCCGCCTCCCCCAACCTCATGACCATCCATACCGAAGAAGCCACCCTTGAGGCGATCTTTATCCAGCTAACCGGCAGGGGGCTGGCAGGATGAAAAAGTCCGTATCCAGCAGCAGGCTGCTCATATCCATTTTGAAGAAAGATATCCGGGTCTACAGCCGCAATATGATCTATTTGTTTCTTACTATATTGGGCCTGGCCTTCTTTGTGGCGATTTTCTGGCTGGTGCCTGACACGGTAGATGAAGAGATTAACTTTGCCATCACACCACCCCTTGAGGTGATATTCAGCGAGGGTAAAGAAACCCTTCTGGCCCGAGGTTTTCCCGAGGAAAACCTCGGTCAGCTCGAAGAGGCCGAATCCGCCTTCGAAGAAGAAGGTCTTTTCCTGGTGGAATTTGAAAATGAGGAGCTGTTAAAAAAAGTAATCCAGACAGAACTGGAGATCTATAAAACCGAGCCGGGCAGTT
>PUNU01000246.1 GCA_003551865.1 Syntrophomonadaceae bacterium | reverse complement strand
TATTAACAGGATTACCGCAAGAATCGCGATTATCTCCCACAAGCCAATTTTACCCATTAGATATCCTCCTAAACAATATTAAACTCCTTATGTTTACTGTCACATTGTAACATAAAAGCATTTGCTTAAAAAACTACAACCCCCATGCCATGACAAACCATAAAAGCCTCAGTAAATAATTAGCTGTTTTTATCGATTTCGTTGTCGTCAATGCTAATGCTTTCTTTTAAATCACGGCTGGCTTTTTTAAATTCCTTCAACCCGTTACCGATTGAGCGTCCGAGTTCCGGCAGTTTGGCCGGGCCAAATATGATTAAAGCCACGGCAAGGATCAGGACAATTTCCCATACGCCAATTTTTCCGCCTATCAAACTCCTCACCTCCAGGTCGTCAACACCACAGTTGGAAACATAATTCATTTAACAGCCAGTTTTATTATAACTTATCTTAACAATAATTGCTATAACCTTGTTTCCATTTTCCGGGCACGGGATCGGTGCAGGTGAAGCGAACAAAAAAAACTGATTTCTCCCGCAGTCTTCCGGGCACGTTTTATCAATCCTCTTTAGAAGAAAGCTTAAAGTATATAAACAGCACCGGCGCACCGAGCGTAACCCAAACACCGCCCAGGGCATAGCGAATAAACCCGAGGTAGGTCACCGCCGAGGGCAGAACCCCGCCCAGGCCGACTACAATTCCAAAAAGCACCACCACTCCCACCACAACTTTCACCACCTGAAAGAGGATAGGGGCGGAAACCTTATGGCGAATTTTTTCCTTCTCCAGGATATAGCCAACAGAGGCGCCGGCCAGGTAACCTAAAAATTTTGGCGGATCGGTACCGGGGAGCACGGCGACCAGTAAGGCCGGCACAGCAATGGAGATGACCAGCAGGACGGGCACGGCAAACTGATCAATCCAGCCTTTTTTATAAAACAGGTCGCCCACCCAGAAAAAGAACAGTAAAAAAACAATTCCGAAGGCGAGCCCGCCCAGTACGTCGCCCAAAAAATGATAGCCGAGGATCAGCCGCGAAAAACCGATCATGACTACGGCCACAGCGGTCCAGATCCATAAACCTCTCTTCTGTACGCGCGCCGCAATGTACCCCCACAGCGTAACCGCGGTCAGGGTATGCCCGCTGGGGAAAGCGTAGCTGTCCGGGTGATGTTCAGTCCCCTCGATTGGCGGGCGCTCCAGCAGGGTTACATCTTTGATGAAACTGCTGTATGTCCCTGAACTTAAAAGCACAAAAACAGACCAAAACCCCAGGGTTTTGCTGACGCACCAGATCAGCACGCTTAAAAAAATCATGTAAAACTGATCATCACCGAGGAAGGTAAAGGCACGGAACAAAATCTCTACCGGGGCTACACGCCACTCCTGCAGAACGGCAATAAAATCCACACTGCGGGTCTGCGGCCAGGCCAGGACGAGAATGGCCGCCGAAACAATTGTTACCGCCCATAAAAACTTGATCCAAAGTGATTCATGCCGGAGATCATCGGAAAAATAAGGTTTCCTGATCGGGGGGAAATCCACTGTCCACCGCCTCCCTTTCGTACATTTTCGCTTTAACAGGCCAAATCAATGCCCCTTTAACAATAAGGATATTTTCTCACCTTTCACAGGGGTGCTTGATACGAAAGCTGAAGTTTATGGCAGAGGAGAAGTGAAGCGGACAACCGGCAAGTTTACGGCAGGTTTCCCTTAAGATTTGCTGCTCCTGTTTTCCGGCTTTCTTCGCAGCATTTACTCTTCCGCTTCGCTCCCAAAATTGCGCAGCTCCTGCCTTGCCTTTTCCAGGAAAGTTTCGGGTACAAGCACCTGGACCTCAAAAGCCTGGCCGCCGATCACACGCATCGCCCCGCCATAAGGACTGCTGTCGGCTTTCCTGGCCGGGATGCCCTTTTCCTGTAAAAAACCGCAGACTATGTCCGCTTCCACATCATTGTCCACTTCGAGCAAAAAAGCCCAATTATAATTCATATTCAGCCCTGTAAACCTGTTTTTAATCCCCGTTAAGCTATTTCTCCTTACCGGCCAATTGTCCTGCTTTTCAATTCAGCGGCTTTTATTGCCCCGGCACAACAAGCTGTTGCCTCTCCTCGACCCGGTCAACAAATCCGGCTTTATTTTACGCATAACGCCGCTTTCTGGCTTCCGGTGTTACCGGTTTACTCTTACATACAAAATATAATCCTGCTGTGGCCGCAAAATTAACGGTCACAGCGCCAGAATTTTTTCCACTTCTTCTTTGTCCATGTCCATCACATAATCAATACCGCTTACACTCGACGCCTCCCTGGTCAGCGCAGCAATGTCGTTTCTCGAAATGTATTCCAGGGCAAACTTGCGGTTACCGCACATCAGCTGCTTTAATCCCTGGGAAAGGCGCTCATAATAAGTGTACAGGCCCAGGGCGCCGGGAGGCAGTTTTTTGAACAGGTTTTCTCCAAGCTGATCTTTGAGCTCATATGCGGTTACAAATATTTCTTCGGCACTCTCTCCAAAGCGTTCCACATAAACAGGAAGCTTATGCTCCTCTATTCTTCTGCCGATGGTCTTTCCAACCATGGCCGCCGCCAGCGGGGCCCTGGCCATGCCGATAAGCTTGGCATACGGAGCGCCGAGGGCGAGACCTTTAAAAATTTGATCTTCAAAGGCAAATCCCCCTCCAAAAGCAATATCGGGAACAATCTGGCCTTTTTCCTTTAATATTTCACAGTAGCTGTACAGCAGTGAATGGAGCTCCACGGAGGGTACGCCCCATTCGT
>PUNU01000002.1 GCA_003551865.1 Syntrophomonadaceae bacterium | reverse complement strand
GGATGCCGTCGCTACTATACCATTGTCCCCCTTTTGTGGATTTTTGTGTTTTTCGTGGCTATAAATGTAGCCCCTTTGCGTCCTTAGCGACCTTCTGTTCAAAATGTTCCCTTGCGTTATCTTCTGTTCAATTCGCCTTAAACCGGTTTTTTCCGCTCCAAAAAATCGCTCTAACGCTACTTAAGCCTATCAACCAATATCATAATACATTGGTATTGTTTATCTTGTGTAAATAAATATAGTATCTGACCCCGATACATAAATCCCTTAGCACAAATCGCCAGCCTCGGACAGTTTTAATCTAAAGCCATTATTTTTGTAAATATTTTGGTTTATCGTTTCCCCTGCAAAAATTTGCATACGTACGTCCCCAATAAACTTTGAGGAAAACGCGAATGCGGTTGTTCACACAGCCGCCGTTGTGTTTAAATAATTGTCGGTAAACCAGCAACAACTGGATCCAACCCCATGAACCCTTACGTAGAAATCAACCCGCGTGTTTGCGGCGGAAAGCCCGTTATTCGGGGTACGCGCATCCCGTTGACGGTAGTGCTTGACCAGCTTGCCGTAGTCGGTTCTGTTGACCGGCTGCTTGAAAAATATCCGGAACTATCAGCGGCTCAGATAAGTGGAGCCTTGAGGTACTGCCACTCCGCCATCGAGCACACTGAACTTGAACTGGTTGCAACATGAGCCAGCTTCGGATCCTACTCGATCAGATGCTTGATGTTGACGTCGCTGACGCTCTACGTGATGAAGGCCATGACGTACTACGAGTATCCGAAATAGGCATGGCGCGAGCTGATGACGCAGAGATTCTTGACAGAGCCATACAGGAAGACCGAATTATCATTACCTTGGACGAGCATTTCGGTGATTGGGCTGTGCTCCCACTGTCAGAACATCCAGGTGTCATACGAATTAAAGCAAATCCCGCAACCACATCCCGTATTCTGGATGTATTGCTGCCATTCCTGGGCAATCACCAAGAGCGAATCTTCAAGCACCAGCTCGTAATTGTCAAGCAGGATGCAATCCGTTGGATCGATACCGGCAATGATAAATAGAAACTTACTGCGGCTTAGCCGCAATGTAATATTAAAAACAACTCATAATCTTCGCGACCTTTGCCTGCCTGATTCCACTTAAATTGCAAGTGGTCAGGCGGCCTCTGTTCAAATAAAATCTAAATCATCTGTCCCCCCATCTGCGTATATCTGTGTGATCTGTGGTTAAAAAATGCAGTCCCTTTGCGCCCTTTGCGATCTTCTGTTAACATTTTTGTGTTTTTTGTGGCTATATTGCATTCTCTCTGCCCGGCTCTGTGGTCTCTAGTGAGCGAAGCGAACGGGTGGTGAAAAAACTGTCCCATTTTATATCGAAGACCGCGTTTGAACGAAGTAAATCACGCGGTGGCTATTACTGCAAGCTTAAACCCGCGATTTCACGCCAAAATCAGGGCTCTAAGACATTCAAAGCCCTATCATAAAATCATAACCAATTATCATAAAAGCACTTACAGCGGCTTAGCCGCAATGTCCCAAAAATATTTCTGTCCCTAATATTTTTGTCGTAAATGCGTTCCTTTTATTTTGTTCTGTGTTCAATATTTCTGTCGAAACAGTGTCATATTCGTTAAAAAAACCGCTTCCGAATGGGTTACATTCAGAAACGCCCGCAAGGAATATTGCTCTAAGGCCATATTCTCAAACCCCGGTTCTTGCAGCGCAAGATGTTACAACTCATGAACAGGGACAGACCCCGATAACTAACAGAACAACCGCATGGCCGCGCGCAATCAGGCTAAAGTTCATTTAAGGGCTTATATCATGATTCAACTATCAGATACATTGCTTGACGAAATCCGGAACCGTTTGGTTGAAGCAATCCACCCGCTTGCCATTTATTTGTACGGTTCTTATGCATACGGTATTCCAGGCGAGAACAGTGATATCGATCTACTGATTGTCGTTGATGCGCCAAAACAACAAACCTTGCAGTTTATGACCCATGCCTACCTTGCGCTGCAAGGACTAAAAGTACCGGTGGAAATCAATGTGGTTTCAAGTGAGAGCTTTAACCGAAGGCGTCATTGGAAAGCCTCCGTCGAAAGAGATGCAGTAGAGAAAGGAGTTCCTCTCTATGCCGCATAGCGAGGAAATACAAGCATGGCTTGACAAAGGGGATTCCGACCTCGCTTCAGCTCGTGTGCTTCTGGACCATGCTCCTTCCATAACAGACACGGCGACATTTCATTGTCAGCAAGCTGCGGAGAAATACCTGAAAGCATTCCTAATTGACCACAACGTTGCTTTTGAACGTGTGCATAATTTGGTATATCTACTGGACTTATGTATCGATATTGATAAAAATTTCGACTCCCTCAAAGAAAGTGCGGCACTATTGACTCCATTCGCCGTTTTAGCCCGATATCCCGGTGATAACGCACAACCAACAGTTGAACAAGCCGAAGAAGCTTATAAGGCGGCTTTATCAATTACTGGAACCATAGAATCAATGTTTTGAGTTCACAGCTTCAGCGCGGTCGAACCCCCGCTTCAGCGCGGGCCACCCCCTTGTTCCCGCCGCCACCTGGGCTCGTCCCGGTGGAGCGATGTTCAATGGCTAACTAACCACGCCCCCCACCCCACCCCCTGCCGCCGCAGGCGGCAGAGTCCCCCGGCCAGTAACACAGGCGTCTCGCCTGTGCGGCCGGGGGGCGGGCGCGGGGGCCGGGCCGGGGACAGGCGAGACGCCTGTGTTACTGCCGGCCCGCCCCCG
>PUNU01000286.1 GCA_003551865.1 Syntrophomonadaceae bacterium | reverse complement strand
TGTTCCCGAAGATGAAGCCCGAGAGAAAGTTCCTCCCCGTGTGCGGCAGCAGGTCAATGAGTATAAACGCTGCCCCGGCTGCAGGCGCATCTACTGGAAGGGCTCCCACTATGAAAGAATGACGGATTTTATCAACCAGGTTATCACAAACAGCTAAAACCGCCAAACAGGCCTGGCGAAGTGGAATGATTCCACCGTGAGGCTTTTACCGGGGGCCATGCCCGGTCACCTGCCACAAAACAGGACAAAACAAAATAAACCGGGCGGCAAACCTTACGGTTAAAATTATTGGGCCAATTTGTACATTGCCTGTAGAAGAACCTGTGCCCCGTTGGCAATATCCTGCCAATCAGTCTTTTCGTCGGGATTGTGGCTGATACCGTTAACACTTGGCACAAAAACCATGCCGACCTTTGTTAAAAAAACCATTACCTGAGAATCATGACCGGCCCCACTGACTAAACGACAATAACTTATTCCTTCGCTTATACAAATACTTTCGATTAAATTGGCCATCTCTTCCGAAAGGGAAACCGGCATAACTTTACCTATTTCCTCTATTTCGACTTCAACCCCTCGTTTTTGGCAAACTTCTTCTACTGCGCCCTTAATCAACTCAACCGCCTTTTCTCTATCATCAATGGAAACATCCCGGATATCGAAAGACATCTCCACTTCACCGGGAATAATATTTATTCCCCCCGGTTTCACAGTAAGCTGTCCCACCGTCGCTACAGTATGTCGGCCAACCTCTTGGGCCGCTATGCGTTCAACATCGAGTATCACCGCTGCAGATGCGGCAAGAGCATCACGGCGAAGGTCCATCGGGGTGGCCCCGGCATGATCTGGTTTTCCTCTTAGAACAGCTTTTAACCAGGCCGTGCCGGCAATACCCTCAACAACACCTAAGCTAACTTGATTTGTTTCCAAAACCACACTTTGTTCGGGATGAACCTCAAAAAAAGCTTTGAACCTGCTGCCGTCTACCCTGGCCTTTTCAATTTCAGCCGGATCAAAACCGGCAGTCCGCATCGCTTCAGCCACAGTTATCCCGTCTTTATCCTCCTTCCTGTAAAGTTCCTCTTCTTGAATAATACCGAGCATCGCCCTGCTGCCCCATAGAGCATTGCCAAAGCGGGCCCCTTCTTCGTTGGCAAAAACAATCACTTCCAGGGGGTGGGCAGTTTTAATATCATTTTCATGGATAACCTGCACCGCTTCAATAGCGGAAATTACACCGGTAACACCGTCAAACATGCCTCCGTTAACCACTGTGTCGATGTGAGATCCTGCGGCAACCGAGGGCAAATCCGGGTCACTGCCGGGGCGCCTGCCGAACAGGTTGCCGGCGGCGTCCAACCGCACCTGCATTCCAGCTTTCTCCATCAAACCGGCAACAAATTCCCGGGCATGTTTTTCTTCGTCGGTAAAGACAAAACGGCTCCAACCACCTTCGGGATCTCTCCCGACGCGAGCAATGCCCTCTATGTTTTCCTGCAACCTTTCAGCGTTTACCTTAGCATTCATAAAAAAAGCTCCTCCCTTAACCGGGCTTATTGACTTTTATAAACTGACCATATCCCGGGTCGACATTAAAACGGCCACCGTCATAAACAACTTCCCCGCGCACAATTGTTTTATCGGCATAAACTGCCTTCATCCCTTCGTATAAAGTAAAGTCCAATTCGAGTTGATCTTCAATCTTAATTTCTGTTTCATTTTTCAAATCAAATATGGCAAAATCTGCATCTGCACCAACGGCAATTACTCCCTTGCGCGGGTAAAGGCCGGTATATTTTGTGGCCCCTTCACTCATCACCTTGACCAGTTGGGGCAGGGTAATTTTTCCCTTGTTTACACCTTCAGCCAGCATCAAGGGAAACATTGTCTGGATCCCGGGAGCACCTGCTGCTGCGTCCCATATACTCATGCCCTCCTTGAATTCTTTAGTAAAAGCAACATGGTCAGAGGCAACATTGTCTATTTTCCCTTCCCGAAGCACCTGCCACAGCCTTTCCACTTCTTCTTTGCTGCGAAGGGCGGGTGATATTTTCGCATAGTTGCCCCTGGTTTTAAGGTATGACTCGTCCAGGAACAAATAATGTGGACAGGTTTCTACACTAACAGGCTGTCCGGCCGCTCTTGCCTGATTAATCAGGTCAATTCCGGAAGCAATACTGCAGTGAAATATATGCAGCTTTACCCCAACTTGGGCGGCTAAAAAAAGGGCGCGGTTAACCGTCTCCAATTCGCTTATGATCGGGTGACACTCGATAAAAGCCCAGGGGTCTTCACGTCCTTCACTTTTCAGCTTTCCCTCCAGATGGGCAATGATCTCCTGGCTTTCAGCATGCACGCCTACAGCAAGGCCGGTTCTGACAACTTCCTGGAACGCTTCCAGCAGGGTGCCGTCATCAATCCTGGGAGTTAGTCCGCTCACACTTCCCTGCATGAAAAATTTAAATCCGCAGATCCCGTTATCGGCTAGAGGACCGATCGCGGCAAGGTTGTCCGGCATTGCCGTGCCCCACAGGGCAAAATCAACATAAGCCTTGGGGCTGATTTCATTCAACTTTTGGTTTAGAGTATCAACATCTGTAGTTAAAGGGATTTGAATGGGCATATCAATAATCGTAGTAATCCCACCGATTGCTGCAGATTTTGAAGCATTGTCAAAACCGTAGGGGAAACCGGGATCACCGGAGTGACAATGGGTATCGACACCCCCGGGCAGGACAACTTTACCCGAAGCATCAATTGTCCGTTTTGCTTCCGGCAAAAAATTGC
>PUNU01000212.1 GCA_003551865.1 Syntrophomonadaceae bacterium | reverse complement strand
GCCAGGGGGAAGACTATCTCGAAACTGCGGATCCTGCGCAGATTGAAAACCGGGTCACGGCCGGGGATTCCATTACTTTCGCAGTCGATATTGAGCCGGCGGAAGGCGCGGAATTGGAAGCAACCGCTTTTTGGGTAAGTCCAGGTGTATTCTTCGATGGTATTGGGCGTTGGGAAATGATCGATGAAGATCAGTGGCTCACAAGACGTGGAGCCGGTGAGGATGAGGAAGTGATTTTCTTCAGTGATGACCGCGAAACCCTGACACCGGTCGGGGATAACACTTTCAACTGGACGAGTATCGCAGGGAATCAGCCGGGGCGCCGAACCTTTACTTGGGAACTCCCGGAGGATCTGGTTAACAAGGGTACCCCGGAAGATGACCGGGTGTTCGTGGCTGGCATTGGCGCTCGCCAGGACAACGGAGCGGAAAAAGGAAATGATTGGGCGGTTTACGTAGAGCCGGTCAATCAACCGCCGCAGATCACTGATCCGGCTGAGGATCAGGTGATCGAATCCGTGAGCGAGGGAGATGAATTTGAATTTTCCGTAACTGCCTTTGACCCTGATGAACAGGATACCTTGTCTTACTCCTGGTATTACTTCGATCCTTATACCGATGAATGGGAAGAGATCGATGACGGGTCGGAAGAGGACACATTCGCCGGCACTATTCCCTATGACACAGTTATGCATCCCGATAAATATATTGAAAATGCGCGGGTCAGAGTGGTAGTCACCGATGACGATCCGGACAACCCGCTCTCCGCTGAACGTGTCTGGACCATTGAAGCCATTTACGATACAAATCGTCCGCCCAATCAGCCGGAAACGGTCGAAGTGACCCCAGCCGGGCCGGTGAAAACGGATCAGGACTTGACTGTGGAAGTCACTCACGGCGGCGATCCCGACGACCATGGCGAATATGTCGAGCCGCTTCTCTATTCCTATGTCTGGACCGATGACAATGAAGAAGTTGTTCGCGAGGTCGGGCCTATGTCGGAGACAACCGACACGCTACCCGCAGATTTGACTGAAAAAGACCGCGCCTACACCTGCGCGGTAACGGTTGAAGACGATCCTTACGGCGACGGAACCGGAAGTTTGTCCGCCGATCCGATGGCCAGTAACGCGGTTGAAGTTACCAATACTCCGCCTACGGTAGGAGATATAAGCGTATTTATCCGCAAGGACGCGGGAATAGAACCGGAGGTGAATATTGAACTGCAGGGCCGGGACGCTGATGGCGATCCATTAACCTTCTGGATTACCACCCTGCCGGAAAAAGGTGATCTAAGTTACGAAGAAGCAGGCGTGATCACCGCGGTTCCTTATGAGTTGCCTAATAACAACGTCACCTATACCGTTAAGCCGGAATATGAAGACGAAGAATTCTTCGGTGAAGATGCCGATACTTTCGAATATAAGGCCAATGATGGAGTTGAGGACAGCGAAACCGGGGCGGTTATCGTTACCTATCGTGAGAATCAGCCGCCTGAAGTGATTTCGCTGGAGCCGGGCGAGATTGTCGGTGATCCGACAATGCCGCAAACCGGGGACAATGTCGAAATCGATGAGGGCGATACTGCGAGTTTCGCGGTGGAAATGACTGATGAATTCGACCCCTCCGGCCTCGGAGAGATGGAGGAAGTGAGGTGGTACGTCAATGGTGAGTTGATGAAAACAACTCCTGCCGGGCAATCTGACGGAGGTGAGGTTTCACTATCAGAATCAGAGGCAGAGGAATCGATCAGCGACACGTTCGATTTCGTAACTGACTATGATACCATCAGCAATGACGAGACCGGCCACCGGCCGCCGCAAAAAGACTTCGAAATCACAGCGGTTGGTGAAGATAACCAGCAAGCGACGAACGAAGTGGTATGGACGGTTACAGTCAATGATGTTGATCGTGATGCGCCGGCGCCCGAGCAAGTCTCGATCAATCCTGAAGAACCGTTGACTGCCGACGACCTGGTTGCCATGGTCGATCCCGATGATCAACCAGCCGATCCGGACGGAGACGAGATTGTCGGCTACCGTTATCTGTGGGAACTGGATGCAGACGACGGTCAGCAGCATGAAGATCAGACGCTGGATAGTCAGCACACCACAAAGGGTCAGACCTGGCAGGTGACGGTGTGGCCTTTGACTAATCCTTACGACGCTGAAGAACCGATTGTTTCCCCGAACGCCCGGACTGCTTCGATAACTATCGGCAACACGCCGCCCCTGGCTATCGGACAATCGGTGACAGTAGAAGAAAATGATACAATCGAGATAAATCTTGAAGGACAGGATCCGGATGTTGATGATGGAATTGACACTCTGATCTTTGATCTGGTGGAAGGACCTAGCGATGGCACTCTCGTCTTCAATGCTGACGGAACAGCGACTTACACGGCCCATCCAGAGGATTATGACGGTCCGGCGCCGCGAGAGGATTCTTTCACTTTCACGGTGGACGATGGTGATGATGTGTCGGAACCGGCGACAGTTGAGATTACGATTAATTGGATCAACCAGCCGCCGGTCGCTCATGATTCCAGCGCCTACAGTGAGGCTAATGTCGAGGACGACGACGGGAACTTCGCGGAAATCGACCGGCTGTCGGCCAGTGACCGCGAGGATGACGCGGCGGGGATTGAACTTACCTACACGATCGCCAGCCTGCCGGAGGAAGGCGATCTGGTTGATCAGGAAGGTGACTCGCTTAGCGTCGGTGATGAGGTGATTGAGCAAATGCAGCCTTTGCGCTACTTCCCGGATATTGATTTCCGCGGCTCCGATGAGTTCACTTTCCAGGCCACGGACAGCGACGG
>PUNU01000107.1 GCA_003551865.1 Syntrophomonadaceae bacterium | reverse complement strand
TATCATCGAACCCGCCGCTACAGCCGCTGTCAACATAAGCATAATCTTCGTAAGCTTAATCTTCATCTTTTCAGCTCCTGTTTCAAGAGTTAAACTAAAACTAACGTCCACCCGGCATAACATGGATATTCATACCATAGCCGGAAGATGATCCCGGCAGATGCCGGTCTGATCAGCCTCAAACATCACCCTTTTCAATTCTCCACGATGAACGGTGAAAGCGATCTTTTCCCCCATCCGGACATTCCACTATATCTCCGTCCGGATCTTCCAGAACGGTTCCATGCACTCCCGTGCGTATGCCGAAAATCCCCAGCGTGAGCTGTTAACCCTGATGGGCGATGTGTCAGTGGGTGCGCGGATCGTCCTGCGGATTGACGTAATTGATTATCCATGGACCGATACTTCAGCCTGTCGCACAATAATTTTCCAACCAAACCATTGCATTGGACGTCTGCATGATCAAGGCCTGCCTGCAGCAGGCAGGCGGCTCATTTCCTTCACTCACATGCGACTAATTACAAACTATTCTAAATCTACCAAGTTTTTGCTTATGATGCAAGTGAATAAGAGGAACTTGCGCTGCATGAGTTTTTTTGTGTATCCCGGAAGGCAGATTGTTCCGAAATCCTACGGAAATGCAAAAAAAGTTGGTTTATGAAATATGCGGGTTAAGGGAGTGTTTACTAGAATACGATAATTATCTGCCCGTCAGCGCCGTAACCGGAAGTCCCCGAGTTCGCACCACCACCACCGCTGCCCCAGGCGCCCTCATCGGCATCTTGCCCCGGACCACCTCCGCCATGAGAGCCAGAGCTGTCGCCGGTACCACCACCTGCAAACTCACGGTCGGGGTAAGCATCACGCGCTCTCTTCAGATGGCCAATATCAATATCATCTTCCAGACCGTCTGCTATAATTCTGTCTATAAGCGTATCAAATGTAAATCCTTCTCCCCCCTTAGCATCACTACCACTACCAGAATAGTTGTCTCCGCGACCGGCGGCGCCTCCACCACCAGCACCTCGGTGTGGACGGGTAGCGTCGCCACCGTAATTTGCGTAACCTACTCCATTATAAGTGTCATATCCACCACCTGCCTCGGGAGCGCCACC
Organism: Syntrophomonadaceae bacterium; assembly: GCA_003551865.1. The sequence continues at coordinate 1,722 of PUNU01000107.1, read as the reverse complement.
GCTATTTGCGGTCCTGTCAGGATGTCTCCCGCCCCCCCCACCACCGGAGCCTCCGTCCCTGCCGTCCTTCGTGGCTTCGCCGCCTCCGCCTCCACCTTTTGCAACAATATCACCGGTCTGTTTATGAAAAGTAGTGTCCCCTCCATCGCCCCCATCACTACCGGAGGAATAACCTCGCCCCCCTTCTCCTACCTGAACATCAATCACTTCGCCAGGGGTCAGGCCTGTGACGGTTACGACTACGAGTCCACCGGCGCCGCCACCGCCGCCTGTTCTAGCGGAATTCCACCCACCACCGCCACCGCCGCCGACAAGCACCAGGGTTGCTTCTGTCACGTCGTCCGGAACCACCCAGGACTCATCGTCCGGGCCAAGGCTTGTTACCAAACCCGCAAAGTCCCAGCGGATAGCAGCATCCTCCCTATGGTATGCCTCTGAAGCCATAAAGATGTCATCATCGATACCATACGGGTTCGCAGTCGGCTCCATAAAACTAACGTGCCCGTCCTCCAACAGCACGTTCACCTCGCCGACATGGTTTTCCTTCCGGTGGTCGTCCGCCATAATTGCGCGCTTCGAGTGGCGGTTCTGGGGCATCGAGGGGTCTATCAGGTAGCTTATAGTGTCCCGATCGTCAAAATCGATTTCTCCGTCATAACCGTGCGCCGGGCAGCGAAGTATCTCGGTGTTCTCTAAATAGCCCTCCTCATAGAGCTTCTCGTAAATTTTACCGGCATGTTCTTTGCTGGTGGGCAAACGGCCGTCATTATCCGTCCCGTACATGTGGAGCACCAGCCCCACCTGCCTTACGTTATTGGCGCAAGCCGCCTGCCGCGCCTGATTGCGCGCACGGGCAAGGGCGGACATCGGCATCGCCGCCAGAATCGCTATGGTTGCGATAACTACCAACAACTCTATCAATGTAAATAGCCTGCGAAACATAGTCTTTTACCTCCTGCTAAAAAATATGAAAGTATACGCCCGGCTGCGCACGGTGCGCACCGGAAACCGCACTGAACCGCGCTCTTTTAAGGGCGCGGCCGCTTCTTTACTGCCTCTTCTCAACTGCTTCTTTCCACCCCCGACCGCCCGGGACCCCCAGCCCCGTTCCGATAAATGCGGCCGGTAAAAGGGTAAACTCGCTAAAAAACATCCGCTACTGCAAAAAAGCGCGGCGGGCGTTAAACAGCTTACATGCCGCCTGCACGCGGAAAAGAAAAATAACATAAATACTTCACATAAAAAAGACGCAACAATCCACAATCGTGATTTATTATAACACACAACAAAAGCTTTGTCAAGGTAAATATTCAGTGAACCACGTTGGTCACTGTCATTACAGTACTCGATTTTGATCTTCCAGTCAAATATACATTATAGCAAATGTACCCCCCCCCCTGTCAAATGAAAGCGAAGGAAATCTTTTTTTGACGGATTGATTTTCTCCTGTTGTCATTCCCATACTGGTGCCAGAGCCTCTCCAATGTCGCTTATCGGCATTTTGGAACAACTCTTTTCTACTTTTTCCAGAGGAGACTTGAGATCACTTACCGCTTTCTTTCATAATCAAATATAGGTCAAAATCGGGGAGACAAAGACATGACGTATAACCAGCAAACGCCCGCTGCGAGCAAAAAAATGACCCACTACCAACCGCCGTCCTATGAAGAGCTGCGGGTGGAGAACCAAAACCTGCGCAAGGAAAACGCCGAACTGCGAGCT
>PUNU01000169.1 GCA_003551865.1 Syntrophomonadaceae bacterium | reverse complement strand
GCTTACCGGACTGAACCAGCAGAGTTTCGTCAATTTCCAGCTGTTCCAGGGCTTTTACTATGCCGTCAAAAGCCTCCCAGCTCCGGGCCGCCTTGCCCCTGCCCCCGTAAACAATCAACTTCTCCGGCTCTTCGGCCACTTCCGATGAAAGGTTGTGCAGCATCATTCTCAAAGGCGCCTCGGTCTGCCAGCTCTTGCAGCGCAGGGTTTTGCCTGTCTGCAGGTTAACCTTCCGGTTTTGCTCGTTTTTCATACCGGCTTAAGCCTCCTTTCTCCTTATACTATCAATTTTAGACAATAATTTTTATACTCTTATTACATTATACACGCCATTCTCTAGCCGGGCAATTTACCCTTTAAAAAGTGTCTGCCCATAATTTACCCGGTTTTGATCGTCTGGCTTATCATGAAATAGTATCATCGCAAAAGTTAATTTGCGTTTCATTGAATTGAGAAGATCCTAGTAAAACAACGCTAAAACCAGGACCACCGCCAGCATGACCGCCCCGTAGACATTAATTCTTTTAATCAGTGAATAAAGCGGGGTTTGGAAATATTCGTTTGTCAGGTAGGTGCAGAGGTGCACCGGAGAGCCAAAGTACCCGGCATAGGAACTTAGATAAACAAGCCCCATGTAGCGGATCGAAAGCATATCCGGAGATAAAAACGGAAACAGAATTGGAATGGCCAATCCCAAGGAAGCAACGTTGTTCCCCGTGATAAAACCGGTAATAAAAGGCAGGACTATGATCAGCACCATCCGCGGTATTCCCTGTTCGAGCAGGTAATGGACGGCCATTTGAAACGACTCGGTTTCCTGCATAAAATCTTTAAAGACCACAATAGCCAAAGCAGCAAGAATCATTGACCAGTTAACTCCCCGCGGCAGGATTTTCAAACGTTCTTTTAAAGTTTTCCCGGCTTCCGTGCGCGGCAAATAGAGCAGCATAGCACCCCCAATCCCGGCCAGCATGGCCAGCGGAAAGTAAACCCCGCAGGCCAATCCCAAAAATATAGCGACGATGTAGGGCGATGCCGCCGTCAGCAAGCGGGCAAGAGCGGTTCCGTTTGATTCTTCCGAAGGTCCGGCGGCGGGTTGTTTGTCGAGGGGAAAGCGGATGAGCAAAATTACCAGGAGAATAATAAAGACAATGACAATAACCGGCACGGTGAAACTTAAAAAGCGGGCAATGCTCAATCCCGTCAGTGCGGAAGCAAAGATCAAACTGGCATTAAAGGGAGTGATCAGCACAACCAGGTGGCGGTAAATGATGTTGGACATGGCAAGGTCCACCGAAGACATATTAAGATCACGGCCGGTTTTTTCCACCATTGGAGCAGATATGACGGCGGCACCGGGAACAGGGGAAAGCAGTGAGATGGCCGCCGGAAAAACCATCAATAAAACCCGGGGATCGCGGATTAAAAATCGCAGCTGCTCAACCAGCTCATCCATAGCTCCGATTTGCTGGTGCAGGTAACCCAGGACAGTAATAGCCAGGATCATTGAAACGAGAAAAAATGCAGTCGGACCGGTTAAAGAGTCAACCAGGAGGGAAAAGTTTTGGACGGCGCTGCCGCCCCCGGTTGCGGCCAACACAACGGTAGCTAAAAGCAGCACCCAGTACATTTTCCAGCCCAGGCGGATCAGAAAGATAATCAGGAAAACTGAAACGATTACTCCTGCTCCTTCTACGATGCTGTGGTTTAACCATTGCAAAGTCGAAACCTCCTCTGCCTGCCTGGAAACATAATTGCTTCTTTCACTGGATAGATCTGAAAAACCTTTTTAAATTAATTCAATCTCGGCCTGTATCTACTCTTCACCTTCCAGCAGTGATTGTTCGAGCCGGCGGAGCTTGCTCGCGGCAGCAGAAGAGAAAGTCTTGTAATACTTTTCTCTAAAAGTCAAGGCAATTTTTTCACGGCTGTCTTTTTTGTTCTTTACAATACCGCCCCACTCAAATTTATTTTTTCGGTCGTAAAGATCCAGATCCACTATACGGTTTCCTTCAGCATCGTATTCGAGGGCCATCATTATTTTTTTTACTTCCAGGGGATCCAGGTAAGTAAAAAGTCGAACCTGGAACACGGGAACAGCCATAAGCACAAAGGGATGGTCAATCGACCAGGTTTCTCCCAGGATAAATCCCATTTCCAGGTCTTCGATAACCGTTGTCACCCTCTGGTAGTGAAGGTTGTAACGGCCCTCATAATCATAGATGTTGATTTTGCATTCCCGCCACTGCCCTTCTTCCAGCTCCTCGGTCAGGTACTTTACCGCCTGGCGCCTTAATTCCTGGTAGACATCTGGGACATCCTTTTTTATCAAGAGGGTAGTTTCCAAAATTCCACAGGTGCTAATCGGTCGGGACAAGGGGCCGGAGGTAAAACAAAGCGCGCTCCAGTTAGACTTGCCGGTCTTGATGGACTCCAGCAAAGAAACCGGAAGGGCTTTGTATTCCGCTTTAACCTTTTCCATGATCTTGTCTGCCGGGGGAGGAGTCTTCATAACCAGCAGGCCGGGCCCCAGGTTTGCCTTTATAACCTCGCCCTGTAAACTCCTGTTATTAATCACAGAAAGTAAAACAGGAGAAGAACCACGGCGCACAAGAAGAACAGGGGTGGACACGGTAATCTGCTCCTTTTCCCGTTCATCTTGAACAATAAAAAGGATGGTATCCCCTTCACCGCTTTTCTCAAAAGAATTTTCAAGGGTATTTTTTGTAGTATTAAATTCTTTCTCCAACCGGGCAAAAAGCTTCTCTTTGTTTTTTGCGGTAAAAAAAAGAAAGCGGGGACCGGTGCGAACCAGGATCATGGCATTGCTCCTCTTTCGGG
>PUNU01000133.1 GCA_003551865.1 Syntrophomonadaceae bacterium | reverse complement strand
CCGGCTAAGCGTTATTTCACCAAGCAGTTAAGCACCAGTACTATCCGGTATTAACCTCGAAAAACCAGGGACTCTACTTTTTCAAATAGCGCTTATTTGCCTGTTTACTGGCAAACGCCGGTGATTAAGTTAGGGCCGTTTTGTCTACGGTCTTTTTATCATTGACCGGGTCCAGAGGCGACCGACCTCTGAGTACGGCTTGAACAAGATTTTTATCGCCAACCTTTGCCGCATGACTCTGGGAGAGCTAAGTTAAAAGGTGGTTTAGTTGTCAGGTTAATAATTATAAAAGGGTTGCTTCGACAGTTTACATCGTTCAAGCAGGGTTCAACCTTTTTATGGGTCCACCTTGACACTGTCTAGAGGGTGTATATATGATTTACTTACAAAAGGGTTGATTTTCCGAGCTTTGTAGAAATATGCTAAAAAAAAGAGGGGATAAAAAATGCTTATTTTTAAATTTAAGTACTATATACCTCTTATTTTTATAATTGTCCTGTTTATCATTACAGTCGGCTGTGCCCCGGCGGAACATGAGATAACCTTGAAGGTAAAACCGGAAGATGCCGGTAATGTTGCCGGAGAAGGCCAGTTCCGCCAGGGGGAAACCGTGGAGATAGCTGCAGAGGCCAAAGCGGGTTATGAATTTCAAAAGTGGGTCGAAGAAGGTGAGAAGATAACCACGGATGACTACTATACCTTCGAGGCGGATGGTGACCGCAAGCTGGAAGCACATTTCACCAAGGTCACTGAAACGGTAAATGGAATTAAACTTGAATGTGCGGAAGTAGTCTTTGACCGGGAGCTGCCCGGAGATGTCGGCCGGGAGGTACCCTTGAGGGTCCTGCCGATAGAAGAAGGGCTCCTGGTTGCCTACGATCAATTACTGCGACTGAAAGAACTTTCCACCGGGGAACCGGTCTGGACTCTGGATGATTATGAGCCGATCGTGGAAGAAGGCGTGGGAGTAGAACGCTTTGCTCACTTCTACCGCGAAAATGAGGTAATGGTTCTACCCATGTTTGATTATGCCTATGATGGTGAGAAAATTGCCGAGGATTATGAACGGGTTGCCTCCCTGGTTAAGCTAAACCCGGCAACCGGAGAAGTGATCTGGAGCCACCCGCTGGCCAGGAACACTCCGCCCCTGATGGTCTTTGCGCTTTCATTAAAAGACGGGCGGATCATTGCAGAAGGGAATTTTGATGCCCAGGTTGATCGTGAGGCGCCCACTCACGGAGTTCATGCCGCTGCCCTGGCCGTCCATGATTATGCCGCCGGCGAACTGGTCCATGCCCGTGCCGGCTATTACGGGGAAATCAAAACAATAGGCGATTTCCTGTTTTATTCCCACGTTGAATACGGGGTGGAAGATGATCCGGAAAAGATGGCTATATTTTTTGGAAAAAAAGACTTGCTTACAGGCGAGCTTGCATGGGAGCTCGTTGAAGAAGAGACAATAGAAGTAGCAGGATTGACACCGGCCGGGGATATTAGCTGGAGAACTCCGGGGAAATTAGTGGACAGTGGAAAACTGGTGAGCTTGACCGGTCTGCCGGCACTACCGGAAGCAGTGCTGGGAAAAGATGATAGTGAAATAGCAGCCGGAACCGGTGAAGATGGGACCCTGTTCACAGCCCGTGATATTGGCACAGAAGATGCCTTGGTTGAACTGGTTGCTGCAGATGACGGCCAGGTTATCGAAAGTTTCCAGGTGAATGAAACAGTAGAAAATGTCGAGGCCTTCTTAAAAGACGGGGTCTATTACCTGTTTACCGGTGATCCGGAAAAAGAAGAAGTAAGCGTTGATGCCGTGGATGCGAAAACCGGCGTAACTTACTGGGCCGAAGCGGCGCATCTGCTGCAAAGCGAACTGCCCCCGGAAAGGGCGGTCATGATGATGGACAGGCTGGCATCTGAAGCACAAGCGCTCGTGCAGTTAAGCGGTCGATTTCCGCTAATGGACCCTGATCAGGTGCTCAGGTTTGTTGATCCCTTAAGCGGTGAAGAAGAGGCTGTATTTGAGGGGATTCGCAACGTCTTATCCTGCGAAGAGCTAATCTACTTGGTGGGCGGTGAAATCATTAAAGTGGTTTGCCCGGACGAATTGACGGTTATTCAGGAGCAAAAACTTGCGGACATCTTTTTTGCAGAAAAGGTGGAAGCAATCGAAATCGATGTTTGGGCTGAGTCCGGGGATGTGGCAGTGGTCGGCCCACATGAAGAATTTGCCGTGCTTTGCAAGGACGATGGTGAGATGATCTACAGGTGCAAACATGAAAATTATCACCGGTCCGCCCTGGCTGAAGAAGACCGGGTGCTCCTCAATAAGGAAGGCAGATTGATGCTAATTGGACCGCGGCGCTAAAAACTGCCGTAGTCTACATTTTCATTGCCCTGGCCTTGCCGTCGACGACGGTCTTTCCGTCCTGTTGACTTAAATGGTTTTCAAGACTGGACTTTTCATTTGTTCTTTTGATTATCTCTTTATCGATAAAACTTTGCTTTATTGTACATGCCTATACAGGGCAACTCAAGGGCAAATAGAGAAGGACTGTGGCATTACGTGCCGGACCGGGAAAAGATCATGGGGTACGAGTTTTGCAGTTGTCCCTGGAACCGGGGTTATCCCTTTGCCTAAAAGTACTGGGTGGCCCCGGACAGCAGGGAAAATTGTTTCATCCTTTCGGTTCAGCTCGGTTTCAAAGATGCTCAAGGTTTAAACCTTAAACCAGGGTTAAACCGTTCCACAAAACTCTTTTTTATACGATCCGAAAAACTAAGACATCCTGCCATTAACTGCCACCTTTTTAGGCATCTTTAGGCTGATATGATCAAAGAGTCCTT
>PUNU01000106.1 GCA_003551865.1 Syntrophomonadaceae bacterium | reverse complement strand
TTCCTGAGGTGTCGGCGCGAACTGATCGCCCGCGCGTTTCTGGGTGCTCGCAATCGACTGGTGCAAGATCTCATTATGCGAGCATCTGCGGAGTTGCGCTCCGTTCGTGTATCGAAAGATGATCCTGTCCGCGCGTGCACGGTTTGCGTGGCCCTGCGTGGATGCCGGTTGACTAGGTCATTCAAGATGAAGTTCTGCTATCGTCCCCAAAGGCGAACCTTCCGCTCAAGCCCGAGTATGCTCGAAGCGGCGCGGTGGCTGGCCGTACCAAAGTGCCCATGCCAACCTTGACGCCGCATCAGGGCAAGGCCTCGGCGACCCGCGTGAAAGAAGCGCTTTTGAAACGATTCGCGGGTGAACTTATAGACGTTGTAGTGCAAACCGCTGAGTCGGTGTTCAAATGGCGTATTCTTTGATAGTTTGCACAAACGCTCGGCGGCCTCAAAAAAATTATTGATTTTGTCCTCTGTAATAGATGTACATATCGAGCCGGGATTCCGATTGTAAATGGAGTACCCATAAGGGTTGGGAGCCAGCTTCGCGCCCCTTATCAGTGCGCGCAAGAATATCTCACTATCTTGGTCTAGTTGCACCCGCTCGTCCCATCCCCCAATTGACCTAACGAATTCGGTGCGCCAGAACACTGACGCGGTATTCACTCTTTGGCCGGCATGCCAGGTCTCGAATACGCTTAGTGCTTCGAGGGGGGCGTGGAAAAAATCTCTGAACTGTTCGGGCGCGCCCTCGTTAAGCACCTGTTGACGGGACAGCACCACATCGGCACCAGTGGGTTCCGCGATATCGTATGAGCCGCGCAACACCGGCCCCTCTAGCCAGTCGTCGCCGTCAAGAAAAACGACATACGGCGCCGTTGTCGCAGCGAGGCCAACGTTGCGGGCACGGCAGGCCCCCCCGTTCGGCTGGCGGATGAGGGGGATCGGGGGAGAAATACTGCTCAGAACCTCGTGGGTGTGGTCGGTAGAACCATCGTCAACAGCGATGATCTCGCAAGAAATGTTGGGCTGGCTGCGTACGCTCTGAATGGTTCGTGTCACGGTCCTGGATACATTATGGCACGGTATAACGATAGCCACCTGGGCTTCCGTTTCGGCAAGTGACTCAGGCATATACTTCGGCTCCAGCTAGGTGGTCAAATGTCGAGCAGTGCGGAACAGGGCCGAAACCTTAGAGATCGAGGCTACCATAACGGTGTCGCGGCGCCCAAAGCCCGATCGAGTGGGTGCTTGCGCGAAACCGGGGCCCCGCGTGGCGTCATTCAGCCCGTCCCTTTACCCTAGGTTGGTCCGGGTTGACTGGACAACCAATCGGGCATGATGGTTGAGCGCCGTCGGTAATCGGGTCTGAGGCAGCGTTCCGTAGCGTCTTGTTTTGGAAGTAAACCTCATCTGGGGCCTGTGGTTCAGTCTGTGCCGTGTCCGACTTTGGATGGAGAAGCGAAGCTCCGTGTCCAACCCATTGCTGTCCCATTTGATTCAACGAGATGGAACAATTCTTGGGCCGTTTTCGAGACCATGGTTTCACCATAAAACGTTCAATCGAAACAAGGAATCGGGCACCGTCGATCGTGTTCCCAGACGTGGTGTAGCTCTTTGATCTGACGGTGGGCTACTGGATGGTCTGGGTTTCGGTGTTCAGGTTGCCACAGCCGGCAGGTTTATGGCAGGGGTTCGATCATCATTTCATTCATCGTCTCTCGGGTCATGTAGCGGGCTCGCTGTACCCCGGGTAACTCACGAGTAAAGTCGAAGGGGGTGGCACGGTTCCAATAACTCGTTCAGAATCAAGTTTGTCGAGACGTTGAACGGAACAAGAGGAACCGTGCCATGGGTGACACGCTAAAACTTCTGCGGCCGCTGTGCAACGGCTCCGTCCGGGTGGAGTCGCGGGCAGAGAAACTGACCGGCGCTGCCGGGTTTCTGCTCCTGCGCGAAGCGCTGGGTCGCACCGCGCTGATCGAGCCGCTGGCCGCGCAGTTGGAGGACCCGCGGGATCCGCGCCGGGTCACTCATAGCCTGACGTCGCTGTTGCGCGCCAGTGTGGCCATGATTGCCCAGGGCTGGGGCGACCAGAGCGATGCCTTGCGGCTGCACGATGATCCGGTGCTGGCAATCACCGCGAACGACCGGGCCGGCGTCCGCGCGCCCGGGGGTGCAAGCGGCTGGAGCGGGTCACGCTCGACATCGATGGGCTGCCGCTGCCGGTGCATGGCGAACAGGCGGGCTCTGCGTACAACGGGCATGTTCGGGAACGCATCCACTATCCCCTGATCACTTCCTGTGCCGAGACCGGGGATCTGCTGGCGGGTCTGCTGCGCGACGGCAACGCGGGCCCAGCGCAGCAAGCGGCAACCTGGATCCCGCGCATTGTGCAGGTCGCCCGTACGCATTTGGCGCCCGAGGTTAAGGTGCGCCTGAATGCGGGGTTCACTGACGGTGCCACTCTGGCGGCGCTGGATGCAGCCGAGATCCCCTTCGTCGGGCGCTTGCGGGAAAACCCGGTGTTGACCCGCCTGTTCGACCCGCACCGGACACGCGGCACCGGCCGACCCGCCCTGCAACCCCGGGAGTGGGTGGTCGAGACCACCTACCAGGCCGGCTCCTGGGGTGGCCCGCGCCGCGTACTGATCGTGGTCCAGGAGCACCCCACCGAGTTGTTCCACAATGCCTTCTACCTGGTCACCAGCCTGCCCCCAGAAGCCTACAGCGGGGAACAGGTGATCGCGCTGTACCGGCGTCGTGGCAAGGCCGAGGCGCACATGGGCGAGTTCAAGGACGTGATCGGCTCCTCGCTGCCGTGCACCTCCCGCGGGGCGGCCTCGGACGCCACCGTCCTCGCCCG
>PUNU01000174.1 GCA_003551865.1 Syntrophomonadaceae bacterium | reverse complement strand
GGTCCTGGAGGATACCTGGTTTTAATAGCCTTAATCCTGTTCTCCTACACAACCATGCTAACCTGGAACTTCTACGGGGAAAAAAGCTGGGAATATATCTTTGGTAGAGGGATAGTCTTGCCCTACCGCCTTTTATTCCTGATATTCCTCTTCGTGGGGGCAATCGGCGGTCTGGTCCTGATATGGGATATCGCCGATACCATGAACGGGCTGATGGCCGCACCAAACCTGATCGCCTTAATTGTCCTGGGGGGAGTTTTAGCCAAGGAAAAGAAAGACTACATGGCCTCAGGACTGCGAAATAAGCTGAATTTAGGCGATAAGTAATTAACAGGCATTTAAAACCGGTAGTTTAGAGCTTAAAAACCCTGGCCTGTCTTCTATGCTGACAGGCCGGGGTTTTATCTGAACAGTTCCGGCGGTGCCAGGGCCCTGTCAGCTTATAAATTGCGTGATTTAGTAATTATTACAACAACTTTTTTCTATAGGAAATCAACTCTTTATAAAATCATCTTTACCTGTTTCGGACCACTTCTCGTAAGCATGACCGGCTGAGCGCCGGCTTGCAGTAACTGCAAATAAAAAACCTGGTGGTGATTTAATTGACAGTTCCTCTCCGGGCCACCCGGGCCGAAATTAACCTGGACAACCTTGCCCATAACCTGAAGTGTTTCCGTGCCCACGTAGCAAAAAATACTGCCCTGATGGCCGTGGTCAAAGCAGACGCTTACGGCCACGGCGCAGTTGAAGTGGCTAAGTGCGCCCTGGGCCACGGGGCTTCCCGGCTGGGAGTCGCTTTTGCCGAAGAAGGGGTGGCTTTGCGAAAAAGTGGAATAAGCGCCCCCATCCTGGTCATGGGCGCCCCGTTTGCCGAGCAAACAGATCTATATTTCGAGCATAATCTGATCCCCACCATTTTTACCGGAGAAACCGCTCGCTGTTTTTCCGAACTCGCCGCCAAAAAAGAAACCGCCATAAAAATCCATGTTAAAGTGGATACCGGGATGGGCAGGATCGGCATATTCCCCCATACCGATGCTGTGTTCTTCCTGGAATACTTAAAAACCCTGCCCAACCTGGAGGTCCAGGGAATATTTACCCACTTCGCCACCGCTGACGAAAAAGACAAAAGCTTTGCCGTAAAACAGCTGGAGAGATTTAATCAAGCCATAGATGCCCTCAGGCAAAAAGACCTCTGCCCGCCCCTGGTTCATGCCGCCAACAGCGCAGCAACCCTGGAAATACCCGAAGCATGGTTTGATATGGTAAGAATTGGAATTAGCATGTACGGCCATTACCCGTCGGAGGAAGTAAATAAAAATACAATTCCCTTAAAACCTTTGATGACCTTAAAAAGCAGGGTATCTCATCTCAAGGAAGTTCCTCCCGGCACCCCGATAAGCTACGGCAGCACCTACGTAACCGTCAAAAACACCCTGGTTGCCTCCATCCCCCTGGGCTACGGCGACGGATACAGCAGACTGCTCTCGAACAAAGCCCATGTTTTGATCAGGGGAAAACGCTTCCCAATTATCGGGCGGGTCTGCATGGACCAGTTTTTGGTTGATGTAACCGCAATGCCCGAAATAGAAGTTGGAGATGAAGTAGTGCTCTTTGGCAAACAAGAACAAGAAGAAATAGCGGTGGAAGAAATCGCCCGTATCCTGGGAACCATCAATTACGAAGCACTTTGCGCGGTGGGGAAAAGGGTGCCCCGACTCTACATTAATAATTAACCTGAGGTATTAACCAGGCCATTAATCGGGAGCTGTTCCCAAATATATCCTGCTGTGCGGGAACCATTAAGTTTAACTTCCATTTGGACCTGTTTGGTTATGATCCTGATTTTGCCGGGCATACACAATGGCCCCCTTTTCAAATAAACATTTATACTCCTGTTGCCATCATCCCGAAAATAGGTTTCCAATGCCCCCACTATTTAACCAGTAAAAAGTTTTCTGCAGGTGTTCCCATGAGATTGCAAAAAACTTGAGTTTTGGGTGCCGATTTATCAGAATACAAGGTAATCCAAAGCAAGCTGGACAAAAATAGCCGGGCCGACCCAGAGGACAGCTTCGTCAACGTCGAACCCGGCGTTGTGGTGTGGATAGGTAATGCCTTTATCCTCGTTTCCCGTGCCCAGGACAAAAAATGCCCCCGGCACTTTTTCAAGGTAAAAAGACATATCCTCAGTGCCCATGTTTGGTTTGTCAATTTCAACAATATCTTCACGGCCGATAACTTTTGACGCGGCATCTATAACCATATCCGTGACCCGGGATTCATTTACCGTAGGGGGGTAGCCTTCAAGGATGTCAATTTCTACCTCGGCCCGGTTGGCTTCCGCCACAGAACGGCAGATCTTTTCAAGGCGTTCAGTAATAAACTCGCGATCCCCTTCGATAATGGAACGAAAATCACCGCTGAACGTTACTTTTGAAGAAACAATGTTGAGGGCCTCACCACCCGTTATTTTGCCCACTGTGAGCACAGCGGGATTGAGTGGATTTATCTCCCGACTTACTATCTTCTGCAGGTTAAGGAGCATTTCCGCAGCTACAGATATGGCATCGATCCCGAGGTGAGGCAGGGCTCCGTGGGTGCTTTCTCCTTTGACTGTTACGTGAAACTGGTTGGCTGCAGCGAGGATCGGACCTTTACAGATGCCAATTTGTCCGGCACGGATCTCCGCGAAAATTTGGCCCACGTGGAGTCCGACAGCGGCATCAACCGGAGGATCTTCAAGGCAGCCGTCGGCTATCATCTGCTTCGCCCCAAAATGGCCCTCTTCACCCGGCTGGAAAAGAAGCTTGATGTTTCCACTCAGCTCAAAACGGCGGTTGTTAATGATCTTCGCCGCCCCAAGCAGCATAGCCATGTGGGCATCATGGCCGCAGGCATGCATATTCCCATTTGTTGAAGCAAACGGGAGGCCTGTTTTTTCAATAACAGGCAGTGCGTCCATATCGGAACGCAGGGCCAGGGTCGGCCCCGGTTTCCCACCTTTAATCAAAGCCACGATACCGGTTTTGGCTGCCGTGCGGTAAGGTATTCCCATTTCATCAAGGCGCTCTTTAACATAACCGGAGGTTTGTTCGAGCTCAAATCCTATTTCCGGAATTTGGTGCAGATCCCGCCGCCATTTAATGATATCCCGGTGAACAGCTTTAACATCTTCAATCACACTCATCAATTTCTCCTTTTTATTGACCGACCAACCCCGTAATAAACCCGTTTTACAGCTCAAAGCTCATCGCAAGAAGGGTTGGATAATCAGGCCCGGCCGGTTATATCCTTAAACGCGACAATTGTTTTTTCAATATCGTGCCGATCAACATCCTTGTTTGTGGTCAACCGCATGCGGTCGGGTTCCATTACCACTGCGAGGATCCCCCGTTTTTTTAGTTCCTCGCCGAGCTGCCGGACCGACATTTTAGTTGGTTTAATGATAATAATGTTTGTTTCCACGTCTTCCGGGTTGAACTCGATCCCCTGCAAGTCCGCCATACCCTCAGCCAGGAGGCGCGCATTTTCATGATCTTCCGCCAGCCGCTCAACCATGGTTTCCAGGGCAACTATCCCGGCTGCGGCAATAATGCCCGCCTGGCGCATCCCCCCGCCCAGGCGCTTGCGCCAGCGGCGCGCTTCCTCGATAAATTCAGCGGACCCGGCTATAATGGAACCCACGGGTGCCCCCAACCCCTTGGAAAGGCAAAACTGGACCGAGGTGGTGCAGGCGGTGTAGTGCTTTACCGCCACGCCGGAGGCTATGGAAGCATTAAATATACGCGCTCCGTCAAGATGGACGGGGATGTTATACCTCCCGGCCACTTCAAATACGGCTTTCATTTCCTCCAGGGGTATCACCAGGCCACCCGCCCGGTTATGGGTATTCTCCAGGCAGATCAGTGAAGTGGGGGGCAGGTGGATATCATCATCGCGAACAGCCCATTCGACCTGGTCAGCCTGCAGGGATCCCCTCTTGCCCGGCAAGGGCCGGGGCTGGATCCCGGCAAAGACAGAAGCGGCAGCCGCCTCGTAGTAATAGATATGCGAGTTTTCTTCCAAAATCACTTCAGTGCCCGGGCTTGTATGCGCCAAAACGGCGATCTGGTTGCCCATGGTCCCGCTGGGCACAAGCAGGGCCTCTTCTTTTCCGATCATTTCCGCGGCCAGCTCCTGCAGGCGGTTTACCGTGGGATCTTCTCCGTAAACATCGTCTCCCAGCTCCGCATCGAATATAGCCTTCCGCATGAGATCGGTGGGCAGGGTAACAGTATCACTGCGCAGATCAATCATAATTGAGTCCCCCTCAACTAATTTTAAAAAATGATTCATCAAACTCGGGATTGCCCTCGTAGCGGCTCATAAAAAACCCGGGCAGAGATTCAACCTGCTCGAAAAGAGAAGAATCTATAGGTATACCGGCATCATTAAATACTTTTACTATTTCTCCCGGATCAGGCGGGCACCCTTTTACAGCAAACATTCTTTGGATGTCGGGGTGATCCTTGTTCTTTTGATACATGCATTGGCCAATTAATATGGTCGCACTCATGCCGGGTGAGGGTTCCATCGCTTTGCCGGTAAGCACTTCGATATTTCCCCACGGTTCTCCCTGCCAGGCCTGGCGAATGGCAGTTAAGATCAAACCGTTTAAATTCGAACAGAATGTGCACATGGTATCGTCATACTTGCGGTAAAACAGACCTTTGATCCCCTGGCGGGCCAGGGCCCGCGGCATCTCCCCGTTTTCACCGCTGACATATTTAAAGTCATATTCGTGGTATGAAGCAGCTTCCTCGATATCCTCGCCAAGCACCTCAATGTCAGACAGGTCGATCGGGCGTCCGGCTTTTTCGGCGGCCCGGGCCAGGTGTTCTACATCGGCGGGATCATACCCGAGCAGTTTTGCCCCTACCATGTCTGCAGAGAGCAGATCAGGCGAAGCAACCAGCAGATCACTGCGCCTCATCCGACCGTCAAAAGCGGGCCCCCGCTCCAGGGTGTAAATGCCGTCGATTAGCGTTAAAGCGGGGGGCATCGGTTCGGCCAGGCGGGCAATGTGGAAATGCAAATCTTTTTGGGGATCGGCGCTGTGGCACTTCTTGCGGGAAGCGGTGTCAATGACCCCTTTAAGGTTTTTAAGGCCCAGGCTGACCACCGTCTGGTTGTGCGCCTTTAAAACCGGAAGATCGACCAGAAAATCACTGTCCAGGATGTCTTCATTAAATTTCAAGCTTATACCCCCGTCAAGCTCGACTTTTTTAAAAGGGCGATCCATAATGCTTATAATCTTAACACCGTATCGCTGTTTTAAAGTTTCGTAACCAAGGGTTTTAAAAGCATGGGCCGGGGTTTCTTTATCTTTGGGATCCTCGACTATACTTTCACCGATGGTGATATCTTCAGTACCGTGTTCTTTTAATAAAACTATTATATCTTCAATTACCCTTGAGGTGGTAATAACACCCCACTTGGGGAATTGACAGGCTTTGGTCCAAAAAACAATATTTGGTTTTATGAAAACACGGGCCTTTGCCGGCAGGTGCTCCAACCCTTTGCTGTCAAGAACCGCTTTTTTCACCGATTGATAGGGGTTTTCATACCGCACTACCGAGACCGGGTTTTTAGTTTTAGCCATTTTAGTTCGCCTCCTCAATAAGTATGCTTAATTATATTTTATCTTATCAGACACCGTGATTTAAGCAACCAATCAACGCAGCAGGCCGCCAAACAACAGGAAGGCAAAAGTAACACAAAAAGGTACAGTCAGGGTCAGGGGGCCTCCCGCTTTCATGAAATCTTTGATCGTAAAATAACCGGAAGCATAAGGTATAACATTGGTCGGACTGGAAGTAACCAACAAGAAAGCCAGGGAAGTAGCTATGGCCACCGGACCGGCCAGCATCCAGGGATCAAAGCCGAGCCTGCCTGAAAGTGCGATAACCAGGGGCACCATGATCACCCCGGTAACAGTATTGCTGGAAAAGAAAACTTTTAGCAATTCAACTGCGAGGACCGCCAGAAATATCCGCACTGCCAGGGAAAGCTGGCCCAGGGGCGTAAAAGCCGCCGAAGCCAACCAACCGGCCGCCCCGGTTTCGTAAACAACCGCTCCCAGGGACAAACCGGCGGCGATTAAAACGATGGCACCCCAGTCGACATCATGCTGTGCCTCCTTCCAGCTTAACAGGTCGATCCCGGGAATGAAAAAAAGCACCGCCGCTCCAAGAGCCACGGACTCAATCGGCAAAGAAAAGCCGGCAAACCTGACCAGCAGGGGATCGCCGATCCACAATAAAACCGCGGTGCCAAATATAACCAGGGCTTTGATTTCCGAGGGTTTAAGTTCCGCTTTTTCAGCTGGATATTCCTCCGGCTGCTGTTTTACAACTTCGTCTGCCAGAGGCTCCGGAGGAAATATTTTAATTAGTATAAAATAAGCCAGGGGCAGGATTAAAACTGCTGCGGGGACCCCAACAATCATCCAGCGCAAAAAATCGATCTGAATACCGGCCAGGTCCCGCAAATAGCCAAGGGCCACAACGTTGGCTCCATTACCCACCGGGGTGGTTATTCCTCCGACAGCCGGCCCCCAGGCTACAGCGATCATCAAGGCCCGACCAAAGTTGCTTTTCAGAGGTGGAACCCGGCTTTTATGTAAAATATTAAGGGCTACAGGCAGTAAGATAGCCGAAACAGACATGTTAACGATCCACATGGACAGCATTGCGCCGAGCAGAATAAAAACCAGCACCAGCTTGCGGGGTTGAAGGCCAACCCTGTTAATAATCAACGAGGTTAGCCGATCGGCCAGCCCGGAGCGGGTAAGCCCGGAAGAAATAACCAGGATACCGATAAAAAACACTACAATTGTATTGCCAAATCCATAACCCACCGTGTCGGAAAACGGCATTATACCGCAAAAAGGCACCAGTAAAAGACCGCTTAAGGCAGCCACGGCAAAAGGCATCACTTCCGTCACCCAGAGTATGATGACAAAAACAAGGACGCCCAGGGCGGCCCTGCCCTCTGTGGTCAATAAAATATCAATATCTCCCCGGTTAAAAATCTCCAGCGGCACCAGGTTAACCAGGACCAGTAGCCCCGCAGCAATAATAAAAACCAGTATCCTTTTGATTAAGGAGTGCCTGTCTTTTAAGACCGTATCATTTGCCAAGTTCAATTGGAGGACTCACTTTCCTTGTGCGACAGATCCGCCGGCCCCCTGTCACATTTGATGACCAGCAGTAAACCTGACTGCAGGGTGATCCTGGCGCTGGATGAAACAAACTCATTGCTCAAGCCAAGGGTGGAAGCAAAATTTAGGCTTTCATTTTCCAGGGGAAACTTTAACCCTTCGGTAGATATTCCACCGGTCTCCGGGGTAAGGGCAAACAGGGAAAGGTAATCGCCGGGTCTGCCCTCGATAATTAGTTCTTCGTTGATTATCCTGATCTCTTGAAATTCATCGACGATCCTTGCCGGAATGCCCCGGTTAAGCGGAACCAGTAGTAAAAGCAGGTTTATAAAAAAATGATCCGCCCTTTTGCCGCCCAGGGCCCCAATGATCATGATTTCCTGCGGTTTCATATCAACGGCTTTGTCAAGGGCCAGTTCAAGGTCGGATTTTTCTTTGGCCGAAGGGTATTCGATTAATTCCAGAGCAAACCGGACCAGTTTCTCTCTCTCGCCCGGTTGCAGCGAGTCGAGGTCGCCCAGCACCAGATCGGGTTTAATCCCAAGGTTAAAAGCGTGGACTGCCCCGCCGTTAATGCATATAAAATAATCGTCCCCTTTAAATAAACTGCGGTGGTAATCAAAGTTTCTTAAAGTGCCGTTGGCTATAATAACCACTCTTTTGGAAGACATTAACAATACCTTCTTTTCACCGGTTATTTGCCGCTTACCGGGCAGGGGTAAGTTTCTTTTAATGCTAACCCGGGCATCTCTGTCATTATTCAACTGCAATAATCTAATTCCTGCCATATATGAAAAAGGTCGGTTCATTCGCCCACTTCACTATTGATGGGGAAGGGTGGGGGTGGAAGTGGAACAGGCTTTTTAAGGACAACCAAAAATTAATTCGAACAGCTCACCTAATGCAGCAAAAAAGTCTCACTGCCAACCTCTCACTTCTCAACTCTCATCTGTCTACAATTTCCAACGGCTCACTTTATGTTCGCTTCCGGCTTGCAAAATCTCCCATAAAAAAAGTGGTTGTAATAATTGCCACATCACGCTCTTTATAAGCTAACAGAGTACTAAGTGCTTGTTAAATATATAAAAACCGGCATTTTATTCTGCCGGCCACAAAACTTGGATTTACATATAAATAAAAAACTTTTTGTAACTACTCAAGCCTAACCCGCTGTGCCATGGGGACGGTTCCATCGTTTTCCCTTCGGCCTTCGCTGCGCTCAGGAACGCTCGAACCGTCCCCATGGCACAGCTTTTCATTCAACAAGGACAATAGGCTGAGTAGTTACAACTCTTTTTGCATTACTCCAGGCTTTTAAGCACATTCGGAATAATAACACTCATTATTATGCCCATGCTCGTTTTCGAAAGATCAATTAATATGAATTGCTGGTATTCGTCTACGATCGGGTTGGACTCGGGGTCACTCTCCGAGATCAGGGTCATTTTTCCTGATTTCGTAAAACCATAATTCAGAACCAGGGCCAGATGATCTTCGTCAAGGTTGACTAGATAGTAATCACCCAAACCGGGGTAGTCTGATTCTTTCAGGTTGTTCTTCAATTTACGAGTTATTTCAGAGAACATTTTTATGTGCCTGGGCTGCATGCCGTATTCTTGGTGAAAAACAACGGACTTGTTATCCCTGGCGTTCCAAATATCAGTAAACAAAAAACCTTCACCCAGCTCTTCCTTGAGCCCGTCAATACATTTTTTTACCCTTTCTATCGTCAAATGCATTACTTCACCATCTCCCTTGATGAGCAGATGCAGGGCTCATTCTTTATCTGCATAGTATACGCCCCTGGTAAAGGCTTTAAACAGTTCTTTCAAAGCCGACTCTTTGGGTGAAGATGCTTTTTCTTTCGCATCAGTCCGACTTCGTTTTGTTTCATTCTCTGATGGAGTTTCTGCGGCCTCATTAAACAAAATAACTGCCCGGGGATCCTTATTATAATAGTGAAAAATATAAACCAACTCTGCCAATTATAATAACATGTTACTAACCTTAAAATCAAGCGAAATAAGGAAATTTGCCACAATTTTACTTTCAATCTGATTTATCAGATATTCAAACTGTCTTCTTCTTTTTCCTTGATTAGCTCAGCGCAGTATTCAATAATTTCTCTTCTTCTCACTATGCCAATGAATATCCCCTGATCATCGACAACGGGCACAAAGTTTTGTTCGCTTGCCACCGACAACAGATCGACTATTCGCGAGTCGATTCGCACCGGCCTGTTTTTTGAATGGAGCTCAATATCTTTCAGCATGGCCTTTTCAATACCGTTGAGGTTAAGCCCCGGGGTATTCTTTATCTTCCAGAGCAGATCCCCTTCGGTTACCGTCCCGGCATAACAACCTTTCTCGTCAATCAGGGGTACCGCCGCATAGCTGTGGCGCTCCATCCTCTCCAGGGCCTGGCGCATGGTGGTTTTTGGAGTTAAATAGACTACTTCACTTTTAGGAATCAAAAAAAAAGCAACTTTCATATAAGATCAGTGTCCTTCCTTTTCATTGTCAATTAAACCGCCTTTAATAATCCTGAATCCGGCTTTTTGGTAAAGCTCAGTGTGTTCGGGCTCAAATAAAACGTTTGTAGTTTTTATCCTATCAGTTTTAATTTTTTCTACTACTATCCTCAACAGCTCCAGGGCAATGCCCCGACGCCGGTAATCCGGATGGACAATTAAGTTGCGGATCAAGGCATCGTCTACGGCATCGCTGATAACATCTACAAATCCAACCAGCCTGGCACCGTCATAACAGGCAGCGTTCATATAGGTTTTGCCTGCAGTTTTTTCGATGCTCTCCTTTCTGGCATCCCACCCCACGGCAGTCCTTAAAGCCGCCAGCTCTTCACTATCAATTACCGGGTTTTTGATATAACGCAGGCCCACCAGGTCACCTCGCATCTCCGTCCGATCTAAAGGCTATTATAACATTAATACTGTGTATTTAAAGGTGGTTTTCCTTTGCTTTAAGCTCAAACGTAAAAATATTTTTCCTGCTCACCGCAGCTCCGGGTTTTTAACAAAGGGCGTACAGGCCGGCCAAAAAACCTGGAGCGGTAACTTATTGTTTTGAAGATCGGGAACAATAGTGAGGGTTTTACTCCTATGTCTTCGGCCATTTTAATGCGTTTGATAATCTCAGACGGCTCGCGGGGTTTTATAACAGGAACGCCTTTACTCCTGCTGCTGATATAACCGCGCAGATTCGGAAAGCGCTTCTTTGGCAGAACACCTGTGATTCAAAACGAAGGCAGGACAGCTTATCGGTTACCCCTCAACCCTGTCCAGCAAATCACATAACACCTTGCTGGTATTGTCCCTGATCACCAACTCGGACCGGGAATCATAATCGGTGGGCTGTAAGTTGATAATCGCCAGTTTGCCCGCCAGGCGCGGCAGATCGGCAACCGGGTAGACGACCAGGCTGCTTCCCACCACCAGCATGAACTCGCAATCTTCCTGGATTGTATACTGCAGTTCAAAGAAGAAATCGGGCATAGGATCGCCGAAAAGGACTACATCCGGTCTGAGAGTACCGTAGCAGTTATGACAAACAGGGGGTATCCTTTTCAACTCCACCTGGTGGACCAGTTCTTCAAAGGGGTATTTTTTCTTGCAGCCCAGGCAGTACCCGGAACGCAGATGCCCGTGGACTTCCCAAACGTTCTTCGAGCCCGCTTTTACATGCAATCCATCCACGTTCTGGGTGATCAAACCCTTTAGATAGCCAAGTTCTTCCAGACGGGCCAGGACATAGTGTCCATTGTTGGGTCGAGCGGAAGCTATTTTGGCAAAACGGGTAAAGCCGGCTTCATAAAACAAACGAGGATTATTATAGAGAGTATCGACGGAAGATGTGGCAATCGGGTCTACTTTTTCCCACAGCCCTGTGCCGGGTGAGCGGAAGTCGGGCACACCGCTGTCAGTGCTCACCCCGGCTCCGGTTAAAACGTAAAACCGGTCATGTTCTTTGATTAATTCAACCAGCTTTCCAATTTTATCCTCGTAATTCATTGGCTACCTCCCTGCAGGCAACAAATTATCCCGGACAGCCATTCATTTTACTCCATCTCCAAGAGGAAAGCAAAGTGCACGGCGGGAACGGTCTTCCGGGACGGGTTTTCCTATCTTCATAATATCGTAAAAGTCCGTCCACGAGGTGTAGGGAAAATTATATTCCCTGCAGGCCCGGGCCAGCTTATCCCGGGCGCATATATGGTCGCTCCAGGAGGCACCAAAGCGATCGTTGCTTCCGTCGCCCACATAAATTACCGGCCTGCCTTCACTTTTCAGCTTTACCACATGGGCCGCTTTGCAGTTGCCGCAGACCGGGCAGGTGGCATGAGCATAAGGGCAGCGAACCTCCAAACTGCCGTTACGGCCCACAGTTGTTTCATTGCGGTAAATTACAAAGTGTTCATTAAGCAATCCGTAATATTCGAGAATGGGTTCAATATAGAAACCAAAGCCGTCGCTGGCTATCACTACCGGAGTGCCTTTTTCTCGGGCTTGTTCTAAAAATAATTGGAACCCGGGACGGATCTCCGCCCATTCCAACGCTTTTGACAAAAGAACATCCCTGTCGGGGGGAAGAACCTTTGCTATGCTTTGCAGCCACTGCCGGATCGTTATTTCCCGGCGCCGGTAGCGCTCCTCGATTTCCATGTAGGCCTGACCACCATAGAAAGAGGCCAGGGTGGAAGAAAGATCCCCGGTTGTTATTGTTCCGTCGAAGTCTACGAGGTATGCTGCATCTTGAGCCATTATTTCCTCCGTAATACCGGGCTAAAAACCTGCAGAACTGGGTGTCAAATGTCGAGGCTGCCCGGGGAAGCTCGTAGACGAGCCATGACAATTCCTGGTGAGCGATCCGTAAGCGCCGGCTTGCAACATCTGTGAATTAAAAACAGAACAAACTTAATTGACAGGGCACTAATCAAACAGTTCGGCTACATCGAGCGGCGACTCTGCCAACATTTCGGCCCCGCTTTCCAGCAGTTCTTCCGCCGGACGAAACCCCCACAGGGCACCAACCGGGTAAAACCCGCCGGCTGCCGCAGTCTGCATATCTGTCGCGGTATCCCCCAGGTATACTGTGCGATCCGGTTCAACCCTGATGTTTTCAGCAATCAGCAGCGCGCCGTGCGGGTCGGGTTTTCGGGGGATACCGGGCTTGATACCGATAATTGAAGAAAAGGTCCAATCGGGCAGCAGCTTCTCTACTGTAAGGACGGCAAATTCATGTAGTTTGTTGGAAAAGATTGCTTTGTGGATTTGCCTTTCTTCCAGGTAGTCGAGCAGTTCAGGCACACCGGAATAGGGCGCGGTATGATCCGCCCAGCGCTTACCGTACTCTTCTTTCACCGCTTCGACCCGGGCTTCGAACTCGTCTTTTTCAACAAATTCCTGCGCAAAGGCCCTTTTTACCAGAGCTTCTATGCCGTCTCCGACAAAATAACGGTAAGCGTCAACCGGGTGCTCTTTTTGTCCGTGCTTCCTGAGCACAGTATTTACCGACAGGGCCAGATCTTTCAGGGTGTCCAGCAGAGTACCGTCGAGATCGAATATGATCGCTTCAAACCGCATCAGCTTGTTCTGGTCCAGCGCCCGACCAGCGGCAAAACCGATTCAGGGAAAAAGCGCCTGAATATCCGGTAGTAATAGAGTTCTTCCTTGTTTCTGACCGGCACAGGGGCTTTTGCCGATTCCGCTTCATATTCGCTGTCGCTGATCGCTTCTTCCGCCACGGCACTCAGCATGTTGGAAGAACCGGAGCCCTGATCAAACTGGGCCTTCTCGCGCCAGGCCACCTTGGAGCTCAGTTCATCTTCAAATGCCCGCCG